>JAIMBJ010000030.1 GCA_023511455.1 Bacillota bacterium | reverse complement strand
CGGGATATACCTGTATCGGCTTTCGGCAGAGGCGCGTGTGCCTACCCTGCCAGACAGGGATAGCAACCGGTCGGATTTTCTGCAACTGACCACAGGATTGCTGGAACTTGTGCAGGATAATGGAGAGCAAGCCACCTACCGCTTACACTATTCGCTAACCTCCTCGGAGAACCGCCCCGCTTCAGAAGCACACCTGGTGGTTTTTGACCCGGAGCTGAACATTGTTCACAGTCACTCCCTGAGCAGTAACCAACTCACACCAGGGCAGCATTGTCTGGAGTTCACGATGCCTTCGCCCGAAGAGTCCGGACGCTATGTGTTCCTGCTTATGGCGACAGACAACCATCATGACATCGACAAAGCCCATCGCCGACGTAAGGCGAAACCAGAAAATGCTCAGAAAGCGTATTCTGCCATTATCGCCTTTGTCAATTCCGATGTCGGTCAGTCACAAGCAGGATATTTCTGGGAAGGATGCAAGAAGATGGGTTTCAAACGGCTAAAGGGGTTTGCTTGGTGGTATGGTAACCCTGATATTGGACAAATGCGCCGTGCGCTGGAGTATATCGACCCTGCAACCGGTTCAAAGCCGCTCAAGGCTGTCCTGTTCTCGGGGCACAGTGGAGCACAGTTTGCAGGAAAGTTGCTACTATTGAGGGGCGAGAACAAACCGCCAGACCAGGCATCCCAACACAGCCAGAAGTGGCTCGTCACCTGCTACGCGGACTGGTATGCGATTTCCGGGCTTCGTGGATGGCAGGATTGTCTCATCCTGGAGAGCATCGGGGGCCGTGGTTATACGCTGACCAACCTGCACCTCGTCCTGCTGGTGGGGTGCGAGCTGGATACGGGAGTGCAGGCAGGCGGACTGAGCGACTGGTTTCTATGGAAAGGGGCGAAAGTGGTGATTACCATCGGCTATCTCGCCGTGCACTCGAATGCAGTGTGTGTATTTCTGGACGGTTGGGAACGCACTAATGAGCCGAAGTCACCCGGCTTTATGGAATTGCTTAAGAATCACACGATACATGAAGCGTACATGACCGCTCGTGAAGCAACCAGAAATTGGGCAGAAACTGCCTACGGTGGGCTAATATGGGCCCGTGGGCAATTCGACGTCGAGTTCCAGGGAGACCCGACTCTGAGGCTCTTACCCTGACGCAAACAGAAGGAGGTAAACCATGAAACGCTTTGTGTTCGTCGCTACGTTTGTGGCGTGGCTTGGTTGGGCGCCGACGGCATCCGCGCAATATGTCTGGCAGTACGTCACCCGCGAGCAGGCAATCCAAAAAGTGCGAGAAATCGTCGGGGATGAAGCCGCGCCAGTGGAGGTTCAATACATCGCACCGCCTTCGCTACGGCTGGGCGTGGAAGCGCTCCACCGTTTGCGCTGTAACAACTGGGAGTTCTTTATTTGCGCCTTCAATATCAACCACTGGAGCTGGAGATGGTACTGGTGGTTGGACGAGTCATTCTACGATGAGCCGTTTAGTGAGGAGATGTTGCGGCGGCGGGCAACGTTGAGCGAGCAGGAGGCGATACCCATCGCCCGTTCCTACATGCAGACCCATTATCCGCTGCCCGAGCTGCTCAACCACATAGAGGTACGTTCGGGCGCAGGGATAGGGCGCATTCCTGCCGAACACACCGTCTACTTCTGGCAGCGGCTGCCGAACGGCGTGTATGGTCCCAGCTGGTGCCGCGTGGATGTAGACAGGGTCTACGGACGGGTGACAGGAGCAAACTGCGTCTACTACCCGCTGTTAGTCAGCACGATACCTGTCCTGACCCCCGAGCAAGCCTTTGCGGCGGCGGCACAACAGCTGGGTTTGGTGAACGCCGAAGCAGGCGTCGTGGATAGGCTATTCGTCATGTACCCAGATCCCTTTGGTTGGCAGACGCTGGTGTATCGATTGACGGTATACGGCGACCGCCCTGGACACGTCTGGCTGGGGTACGGTTGTGCAGTAGATGCGTTTACGGGCACCCTGCTCGGGTGGGACATACTGCAAGGTTCTGCCCGGCAGAAGGGCAAGCCCATCCGCAATACGGCTGCTCCGCGAGAGCGACCCGTGAAGGTAGATTGGGACGGGCGGCTGGTGCATCTGAACCGTCCGGCTATAGACATCGGCGGAGATGCTTACTTTTGGGTGGGCTACCTGATGGCTGGTGGAGAGCGTGGTGGATTGCGCTGGTACAAGAACGGTGCGTGCATCGTGGTCACCAGACGGGGAGAGGTTCGTTTGCAGGCGGGGCAAAGCCGTTATAGCATCGCAGGCAGACAGATGCAGGCATCGAGGGCGCCCCGGCTGATACGGGGTCGCCTGTATGTGCCGATAGAGGTAGTGCGGCAGGTGCTGGGTGCAAACATCCGCTACGACCCCACCAAGCAATGTGTGTTCGTCCGGACCCGGCGGTAACCTGTTCTTGAGCGACGCCGTCAAACGCTTTTCTACTTCGGACGGCAAAGTGTTTGTTATAGACATACACACCGACATGTGGCGCAAGCACCCCAAGTAAAGATGCCGGTGACCTCGTGGAGGGCGCAGGGGCACCCCGCTTTACAACACGCATGTCATGTCCGTGTCATACAGGTTTCTAGCAACATGCCACCACGCCTGCGTGAGGTGGTACGCCGCTTTCCATGCGCTGCCCTCGTAGGTGTGTGTGGGCTGGCAGGACTCGTCCAGCGTCTCGAAGTAGTCGCCGTAGTCGGGGTCGTGAAAGCGGGACAGCACTTCGGGGGCGACGCAAAAGAGTAGTTGGCGATACGAGAGGCGTCGGGTGGTGCGCAACAGGGCGATGGTGAGGATAAGGGCTTCGGAGTAGACCCGCTGCACTCCCTATTTCCGAACACCCTCAGGTACCCTTGACAAAGGAAGGTTTGTTCGGTAAAATCCTACAGGAGTTTGAAGGCAAATCCACAGGGAGTGGGCTGGCAATGGTCGCTGTAGTCAGGACAGGTGGAAAACAGTATAAGGTAGAACCGAATACCATATTGCGTGTGGAAAAACTGCCGGTGGAGGAAGGGCAGACCGTCGAGTTGACCGAGGTGCTGATGGTACAGGACGATAACGGTCTGCGCATTGGCACACCCACCGTACCGAATGCGAAAGTGGTAGCAGAAGTGGTGCGCCACGTCAAGGGTAAGAAGATTATCGGGTTCACGTATAAACCCAAGAAGAACGAGCGGCGTCACTACGGACATCGGCAGTGGCAGACCGTTCTTCGCGTACAGAGCATCGAAGCGTAGAGTGAGGTGAGGTCAATTGGCACACAAGAAAGGTGTCGGCAGCTCCCGCAACGGGCGAGATAGCAAGTCCAAGCGCCTCGGCGTGAAGGAATACGCTGGCGAGTTCGTGAAGGCGGGAAGCATCATCATCCGCCAGCGAGGCACCAAATTCAAGCCCGGCAAGAACGTGGGCATGGGCGGCGATTACACCCTTTTCGCGCTGGTAGACGGCGTGGTGAAATACGAAAGCCACGACAAGAAGAACCGGCGCGTGAGCGTGGTGCCCGTTGCCGAAGCGGTGACTGCATAAATCGGCAGGGTGGTGAGGAAATGAAAAGGCTCGCCAGTGCGCGAGCCTTTTCGTGCATTCGAGGTAGATGATGTTCGTCGACGAAGTCACCATCCAGGTTCAGGCTGGAGACGGCGGGAACGGCTGCGTTGCCTTCCGGCGGGAAAAGTACGTGCCGCGCGGCGGTCCCTCTGGCGGGGATGGTGGACGCGGGGGCGATGTGGTGCTCGTGGCGGACGAGCGCTTAACCACCTTGCTGGACTACCATTTCCAGCGTCACTATCGTGCGGAGCGAGGAGGCAACGGCGGAAGTAACCTGCGGCACGGCAAACACGGGCAACACTGCGAGCTGCGTGTGCCGGTCGGAACCGTGGTGTATGATGAGGAGACCGGCGAGTGGTTAGCAGACCTGGTACAGCCGGGGCAGCGCGTGGTGGTGGCGCGGGGGGGTCGCGGTGGGCACGGAAACGCCTACTTCGCCAACCCGTCACAGCAGACCCCCCGCTTTGCCGAGAAGGGCGAACCGGGCGAGCGGCGCAGACTCCGGCTGGAGCTGAAACTGCTGGCGGATGTGGGTCTGGTCGGATACCCCAACGTGGGCAAGTCTACCCTCATCTCCCGCATCTCTGCCGCCAGACCCAAGATTGCGGACTATCCGTTCACCACGCTGGTACCCAATCTGGGCGTCGTCTTCGTGGAGCCGGGACGCAGCTTCGTGGTGGCGGATTTGCCGGGGCTGATTGAGGGCGCACACGCGGGCGAAGGATTGGGACACCAGTTCCTCCGCCATGTGGAAAGATGCCGTGTGCTGGTGCACCTGCTGGACATCTCCGGCATGACGGGGCGCGACCCCCTGCAGGATTTTGAGGTCATCCAGCGCGAACTGGAATTGTACGACCCCGACCTGTTGCGCCGACCGATGGTGGTTGCGCTGAATAAGGCGGACGTCGCTCCCCCTGAACTCAGGGACCGCGTGCGAGACGCCCTGCGCGAGAAGGGTTATCCGGTGCACGTCATCTCTGCCGCGACAGGAGAAGGCGTCCAATCGCTGGTATACCATCTGGCAGAACTACTGGACTCCATCCCCCCGCCGGCAACGCCGGTGGAGGACATGGTAGTGATTCGTGCTCCGCGGCAGGATGAACGGGCATGGCACGTGGAACAGACCGGCGAACACGAGTTTGAGGTTCAGGGCAAGGGTATCGAGCGCATGGTGAAAATGACCGATTTAGAGAACGAGGAAGCCGTCCGTCGCCTGCATCGCAAGCTGGAGCGCATCGGCGTGCTGCAGCGTTTGCGCGAGGCGGGCATCCAGCATGGCGACACCGTGCGCATCGGTGACGAGGAGTTCGACTTCATCGACGAGGAGCACTGGGAAACCTCGTAATGGCTTACCGAAGGATTGTCATCAAGGTTGGAACAAGTACGCTGACGGATGAAACCGGTGCGCTAGACCGTGTATACATCGCCTCGCTCGCCATGCAGTGCGCAGCAGAACATCGTTCGGGCGCCGATGTGGTGCTGGTGAGTTCCGGCGCTATCCGTGCAGGCATCGACCAGTGGGAAAACTATGCCGCTCAGACCACCCCCTACCAGACACGTGCCACCATGCCTCTCAAGCAGGCGATGGCGGCTATCGGTCAGCCCCTCTTGATGCAGGCGTATCTGGCGGCTTTTGCCGCGTACGACCTGCCCGTCGCACAGGTATTGCTCACCCGTGAGGACTTCGGCGAACGGCAGCGGTTTCTGCACGCCCGCAATACCCTGCAGCAACTGCTGAAAATGGGAGTGGTGCCAGTCATTAACGAAAACGATACTGTCGCCGTTGACGAGATTCGCTTCGGCGATAACGACACGCTGGCGGCGATGGTCGCTTCGTTGCTGGACGCCGACCTGCTCATCCTGCTCTCGGACGTGGAAGGGCTTTACGAGCCCGACGCAGACGGTCGCTACACCCGACTGGTGCGCGAGGTGCATCGGCTGGACGAAAACATCTGGCGTATGGCGCGCGGAAGCAGCACGCGCGTGGGCACGGGCGGGATGGTGACCAAGCTGCAGGCGGCACAGATTGCCACTACCTCCGGCGTGACGATGGTGATTGCGCACGGCAGACACGAGGGGATTATCCACCACATCTGTCGCGGGCATGGATTTGTGGGAACGGTTTTTTATCCCCTGCCCCGCAAATTGTGTCACCGCAAACGCTGGCTGGCGTATGGTCTGCCCGCTGCGGGGACTATCATCGTCAACGAAGGAGCCAGAGAACGTATCGTTACCGATGGCAAAAGCCTGCTTCCAGCAGGCGTGCTCTCCTGTGAAGGTCCTTTTCTCCCCCAGCAGGTCGTGGACGTGCGCGACGAGAAGGGACACGTATTCGCCCGCGGCTTTACGAACTACAGCAGTGAGGAACTGGCGCGTATCGCAGGTTGCCAGACCTCGCAGATTGAGCAAAGGCTCGGCTTCAAGCGCGCCGACGAAGTCATACACCGCGATAATCTGGTGCTGGTGTATGGCGCGTGGGTGTAGCCAACAAACCTGAAGCACGTTTTCCAGAGGAATCAAGGCTCCTGCCGAACCGTATTTTCCCTGAACCTCCGTCAACAGGCTGATGCATCAAAGGCTCCTCTCCTGCAGGAGACCGCCTTGCGTGCCAAGAACTGCTCCAACAGAGTGCAGACATTCCGAGGGAGGAACAGTGACATGAGAAGTGGCAGGGTGTTGTGCTTGCTGGTCGCCGGGATGGTACTGTCTACTGCACCGGTGTTGTCGGCACCTTCGCTCACCCTATCCGACCTGCTCCAGCAGATGATAGACCTCAGCGCGCTGAGCATCAAACCTCTTCAGGGCGAACAGTGCAAACAGGCATCCAGCTACGACCGCGCCAGCCGCATTGTGAATGGCAAGAAGGTAGACTGGTTCGCCAACGGGGATGCCGGTCATTATATCCGCATCGAGGAGCGCAACGGGCGCAGGGAGATGGTGATGGCAGACATCCCGGGTCCGGGCGCGATAGTGCGTATCTGGTCAGCGAACCCGAAGGGTGTTCTGCGCATCTACATCGACGGCGCGGAGAACCCGGTGATCGAGCGCGACTTTGCGAAGCTTTTTGACGGTTCGCTTGGCTATCCTTTCGTACCCCCGCTGGCTGGTATGCGTTCCAGCGGTGCGAATATCTACTTCCCCATTCCCTTTGCCAGGCGCGCGCTGGTTACTGTAGAAGGCGGTGAAGGGATGTACTATCATGTGAACTACCGGCTCTACCCGCCCGGCACCTCCGTAGAGAGTTTCTCGTGGGAGGCGGTGGAGCGTACGCGGCGGCTGGGTGAGCAGGTTGCCCAGCGGCTGGCAAAGCCCTACGAGACGTGGCGTCCTCCTTCTGGTTCCAGAGCGTATGCCATCCGCTGGAGTATCCCCGCAGGCGGTTCACGCACGCTGGAACTGCAGGGACCGGCGCGTGTGGTGGCGATAGAGATGAAGCCGCAGGCGCAAGACTTGCAGAAGGCGTTGCCGGCGGCGGTACTGGAAATCACCTGGGATGATGCCACGTTGCCCTCGGTGTGGTCTCCGCTGGGGGACTTCTTTGGCACGGGACCGGGCTTGAACCCCTATCAGGCGTTGCCCTGCGGGATACTGCAAAACGGCACGATGTACAGCCACTGGGTAATGCCCTTTGCCAGACGGGCAGTGCTGCGCGTGCGCAACGACGGCGATGAACCCCTGAGCCTGTCGGGCAGGGTAGTGGTACAGCCCACGCGCTGGAGCGGTCAGCAACTCTATTTCCACGCGCAGTGGCACACGCAGTATCCCATCCGCTCCCGACCGATGCGCGACTGGACGATGGCGGAAGCGGAGGGCACCGGGCGATTCGTGGGTGTCGCCCTGAGCATCGCAAACCCTGTGAAAGCATGGTGGGGTGAGGGTGACGAGAAGTTCTACGTCGATGGAGAAGATTTTCCGAGCACCTTTGGAACCGGTACGGAGGACTTCTTCGGCTATGCCTGGTGCAACCCAACGCCCTTCACGCATGCCTACCACAACCAGCCCCGCGCCGACGGTCCCGCTAACTTCGGACATGTGTCCAACAACCGTTTCTTGATTATTGACAACGTGCCGTTCCAGCAAAGGTTCCGCGCCGATATCGAGGTGTGGCACTGGGCGGAGACAGAGGTCGGCTACAGCACCATCGGTTACTGGTATACCGACCGCCAGCAGGGCGCACGGAGCTTCCCCACGCTGCGGGAGCGTTTGCCTGTGCGGCTGCCCGAGCTGAAAGTGTACCGCGAGCCGGATGCTATCGAGGGCGAGAAGATGAGCGTGTTAAGCCACACCGGAGGCAACGTCACCATACAGGATATGCAGGGCTTCGGTGAGGCATGGAGCGACGCCAAACATCTTTGGTGGACGGGCGCAAAGCCGGGCGACGTGCTGGAACTGGGCTTTAACGCCAGCAAGGCGGGCACATACGAGCTGATAGCGGCGATGACCAAAGCGGTGGACTACGGTCAGTTTCGCCTGTCGGTCAACGGCACACCCGTCGGCGAAGTGATAGACCTGTTCCACAACGGCGTTATCCACACGGGCAAAATCAGCATGGGAAAGGTGCAGTTGAAGCAGGGGCAAAACGTGTTGCGCGTTGAGGTAGTGGGCACGAACCCCGCCAGCACGGGCGACCGCTACATGTTCGGGCTGGACTTCATCAAGATTCAGGAAGCACCATAAACTCCGGCAGGGGCACCGCGCGTGCCCCTTCGCTCCCCCTGGTCGCGTCCCCACGCGCCACCGAGCCGAACACAGCCATTCGCCGAACGCCGTAGTCCTCTGCGATTTGTTTCCAGTGCGCGGAAAGCACCCGCAACACGCTGTCGCGATGCATTGTTATCGTCCTCCGCCAGTATTTTACCACTGCAGGGTATCTCCCGCAATGTGGCATGGGCACGGAGGAATAACCACCAAAGTGGCGTATCGAGTGATGCGGAACACAGAGGGAGGTAACGATATGTACGGGTGGGGGTTGAGCCTGATGTGCCTGTTGATAGGGATTTCGGTCAGCGCCGCAGCGCAGCAGGTGCTGTTCGATTTCGAGAAGGAAGAGCACCTGAAGGAAGCAGTACGCAACGAGGTTCAGATACAGCGCGTGCCGGCGGGTGGCAAACTGTCGGGGCAGGCTCTGCAGGTGGAGTTTCAGCCCGCTGAATGGCCGAACGTCACGTTCCGTCCTGCCCAGGCGTGGAACTGGACGGGAGCAGGCGCGCTGGCGATAGATATCTATAATCCCAACACCGAACCGGTATGGTTTGGCATCCGCGTGGACGACGACCCGCGCGCCGACGGCTGGAACCACTGTCGTCAGGCAACCACCACCATCGGCGCCGGGGAGACCCAGACCTACGTGCTTCCCCTTGCCTTCAACCCGATGGACTACGGCATGAGAGGTTTGCCGCCGCTGGTGCAGGGTGGTGGCATTCTGCTGGGAGTGGCAAATCCGCACAGGCTGAACCTGAGCCATATCGTGGCGTTTCAGGTCTTTCTCCACCGTCCAGCCAAACCGATAAAACTGCATATCGACAACATCCGCCTGATCGAAGGCAGTGCGCCGGTCAAAGGCATTGTCGATCGCTTTGGGCAGTGGGCAGGTGGCGACTGGCCCGGAAAAGTGAAGGACGAGGCGGACCTGAGACGGAGACGCCAGCAGGAGGAACAGGAGTTGCGGCGGTTCCCCACCTTGCCCGACCGCGACGAGTACGGCGGCTGGAAGAGTGGTCCCAAACTGCAGGCGACCGGCTATTTCCGCACCGCCAAACACGACGGCAAATGGTGGCTGGTGACTCCAGCAGGCACGCTGTTCGTCTCGCTGGGGATGGATTGTGTGCATACTGGCGACGCCACCTTCATCACCGGACGCGAGGAGATGTTCACCTGGCTGCCTGAAGAGGGCAGTCCACTGGCAAGGCATATCGGTTATCATTCGGGGATACACTCGGGACCAGTGAAAGAGGGTAGAACCATCAACTGGTATGCCCTGAACCTGCAGCGCAAGTACGGGGAGAACTACAAGCCGCTGTGGATGGACGTGACCTTGCGCCGCTTGCACTCATGGGGGTTTAACACCATCGCCAACTGGTCGGACTGGGACTTCTACCGCAACGGAAAGGTTCCCTACGTGGGCACGGCGCACATCGGTGGTGACCACGCTAGGGTTGCCAGCGGCAACGACTACTGGGGCAAGATGCACGACCCCTTTGACCCCAAATTCGAGCAAAGCGTGCGCAACTCCCTGCGCGCAGTCACACAGCGCATCGGTGACGACCCCTGGTGCATTGGCTATTTCGTGGACAACGAGCTGAGCTGGGCTGGCACAGGCGAAGAGGGCGGTCGTTACGGACTGGCGTACGGCACGTTGCAGGAAGACGCGGCAAACTCGCCCGCCAAGCGCGCCTTCGTGCAGCAGCTGCGCCAGAAGTACGGTCAGATAGAAAGACTGAACGCGGCGTGGAACAGCTCCTTTGCCAGCTGGGAGGAACTGGAGAAACCCCAGAGGCTGCAGCCGCCATCCACCGATGCCCGCAGGCAGGACTTCGCGGAGTTTGTCAAAAACCTGGCGAGGCAGTACTTCCGTACGGTGCGTCAGGTGCTGAAGGAGCTCGCGCCCAATCATCTGTATCTGGGCTGTCGGTTTGCGTGGTACGGGCAAGATGCCGTCGAGGCGGCGGCGGAGTATTGCGACGTCATCAGCTTCAACATCTACGCGCCGCGAGTGGAGCGCGAACGCTATAGCATTGTGGAGCGACTGGACAAACCCGCCATCATCGGCGAGTTTCACTTCGGTGCGCTGGACAGGGGCATGTTCCACACCGGACTGGTCGCCGCGAAAGACCAGCACGACCGCGCCCGCATGTATAAGGACTACCTGACCAGTGTGTTGACACATCCCAACTTCGTGGGCTGCCACTGGTTCCAGTACAACGACCAGCCGCTTACCGGACGCTGGTTCGACGGCGAGAACTACAATATCGGTTTTGTCACCATCACCGATACGCCCTACCCCGAGATGGTACAGGCAGCGCGGGAGATACACGGCGAGGCATACCGCATCCGCTCGAGCAGTTCACGCTAATCGCTCGTCCAGCCGTAAGCCCAGGTGCTCCGCCAGGTGGACTGCTTGCCAGTACTCCTGTGCGGTGATGCGACGGTTGATTTCGGGGTACCGTTCTGAGGAAACCATGCCCGCGGGGTGGTACTGCGCCATCACGTTCACGTAAGTGTCGGGCGCGACCTGCTCGGCGAGAAAGCGCAGGATATGCTCGGTGCCTGCCACTGCGTTTGGCATCACTAGATGGCGCACCAGCACGCCCCGCTTCGCCAGCCCATTCTCGTCGAACTTCAGCGCGCCTACCTGCCGGTGCATCTCCTGAATCACGCGGCGGGCGACCTCGGGGTAGTCTCGCGCTTTGAGATAGCGGTGTGCCTTCTCGGGGTCCCATATCTTGAAGTCGGGCATGTAGATGTCCACAACGCCGTCCAGCAGGCGCAGGCTCTCCATCGAATCATAGGCGGAGGTGTTATACACGATGGGCAAGCGCAGACCGCCCTCCACAGCAAGCACCAGCGCCTCCAGCACCTGCGGCACCACATGTTCGGGCGTGACCAGATTGATGTTGTGACAGCCCAGCGACTGCAGGTGAAGCATCATGCTTGCCAGCCGCTCGGGACGAACCTCTACGCCTTCGCCGCGGTGGCTGAGGTCGCTGTTCTGGCAGAACACACAGCGCAGGTTACACCATGAGAAGAAGATGGTACCGCTGCCGTTCCATCCACGCAGGCAGTCTTCCTCGCCGTGGTGCGGGAAATAACTGGACACCCGTGCGAACCTGCCTATGCGACAGATACCCCTTTCGTCCGCCAGGCGGTTAACGTCGCAATGGCGTGGGCAGACGCGACACTGCTCCAGCAACGCGACTGCCTCCTCCACCCGCCGCTGCAGTTCGCCCCTGCGGTACAGCGCCAGATAGGCGGGTTCAAAGCTCCCTGAGGGGATGAGGTATCGCTCCGCAGTGCCCGTTTGGCGATGCATGGTTTGCTCACCCACCGTGATGATGATACCCCAAATGCAGCAGCAGGTGTGCAAGGAGGACAAGCGAAGGTGGTCTCAGAAGGTATGGTGGGCGATGGAGGACTTGAACCTCCGACCTCCTCGGTGTGAACGAGGCGCTCTTCCACTGAGCTAATCGCCCACCTTCACGGTCTGGTGCCGAGGACGGGACTTGAACCCGTACGCCTTGCGGCACACGCCCCTCAAACGTGCGCGTCTACCAGTTCCGCCACCTCGGCACCGATATGGTAGCCCCAGGGGGATTCGAACCCCCGATCTCCTGGCTGAAAACCAGGTGTCCTAGTCCACTAGACGATGGGGCCATAACCTTGACGGACTTATTATACAGGGTATCACGCGCATCTGTCAAGGGAGCAAGAGGATAGGAGATGGGGTGCTGCACAAATTCTGGGCGGAATGTAACCCCCGCCATCGGCTTGGGCAAACTGCAGCCCGCGGCTACCAGGGGTGGCGCCGCATCCCTCTCCCACAGCGCGCAAAGGCGTCTGGGGTGAGGGCACAACCATCATCTGCCGAAAATGACTATTAGACTTGTCTCGGCTTAGCACAGGGGAGAGATTCAAACATGCGCTCCATGATGATTGTGTGCACGTGTCTCTGGGCATTCGCTATGGGGTCTGCTTACAGTGACCCCTCGCCGCCCTCGCAGGACCTCACTCAGCTTAGCATTGAGGAACTCATGCAGATAGAGGTTGTTACCGCCTCCAAGAAGGCACAGCCGGTATGGGATGTACCCGCTTCGGTATACGTGATTACCGCAGAGGACATCCACCGCATGGGCGCAACCAGCATCCCTGAGGTGCTTCGCCTCGTGCCCGGCGTGCATGTGGGCATCATCGACGCCAGCAAGTGGGCGGTAGCAGTGCGCGGATTCAACGGTCGCTACTCGAATAAGCTCCTGGTGCTGATGGACGGACGCAGCGTCTACACCCCCTTCTTCTCCGGTGTATACTGGGATGCGCAGCCGCCCCTGTTTATGCAGGACATCGAACGCATCGAGGTTATTCGTGGGCCTGGTGCAGCCCTCTGGGGCGCCAACGCGGTCAATGGAGTTATTAACATCATCACCAAATCCGCCCGAGAAACGCAGGGGACGCTGTGGGTATCAGGTGGTGGAAGTGAGGAACAAGCCTTCGGCGGATGGCGCGTTGGAGGCAAACTCGGCGACAACGGATACTACCGGGCGTATACTCTCTACCAGGAGCGGGATGACCTCGAACAGGACAGGGAGTATGTGCGCAACAACGACGGATGGCTGGTGCGACGCAGTGGTTTTCGCGCCGACTGGAACCGCTCCCCGAACGAGAGCTTCATCCTACACGGTGAAGTGTATACCGGCAGGGCGGGGCAGCGGCTGCGCATCCCCGACGTTACCCTGCCCGGAGCGCGCATCATCGATGACCGCTATACCATCTCCGGTTACTACCTGATGGGCACGTGGAACCGTCAGCGAGGCAATATCACCGATATCCTGCACGTTTACTATGACCACAGTGGGCGTTCACCCATCGAGCTCACACAGTTCCGCGATATTGTGGACCTCAACTGGCAGCAGAGGATACAGGCGAACGAGAAGCGTGATATTCTCTGGGGTATCGAATACAAGTACACCTCGGACAAAACCTTTGCCGGGCCGCTCATGTCCCTGCAGCCGCCCAGCCGGGTCGACCATATCTTCGGGGCGTTCGTGCAGGGCGATCTCACACTCAACAGCAATACCCGCTTGACCATTGGCTCGAAGCTGGAGAACAACAGCTACACCGCGTGGGAGTTGCAACCGAACCTGCGCCTGCTGTGGAAGCCGAACGAGAAGAATGTCTGGTGGGGAGCGGTATCGCGGGCGGTTCGGATGCCCACCCGGGCGGAACGTTCCATCGTCATCCAGGCTTACTATGAGGGCATGGCGAGTGGCTTGCCGGTGGTCTCACGTATCTACGGCAGTCCGGACTTTCGCTCGGAAGAGGTAACCGCTTACGAACTGGGCTACCGAAGTCAGCCCCACCAGAACCTGTCGCTGGATGTCTCGGCGTTCTATAACGTGTACAGGAACCTGCGCAGTTTCGAACCGGCAGACCCCTTTGTGGAAGCAACGCCTGTGCCCCACCTGGTGGTACCGGTGTACATGAGCAACAAGTTACATGGACGGACGTACGGCTTCGAGGTCTCCGCCCGCTGGAATGTGACCGGCAACTGGACGCTGGACCTCGGGTATGCGAACATCACCTATCGCCTGCAACAGGCGCCGGACAGCAAAGACCCCTTCAGACTGCACAGTGACAGCACCAGTAACACGCCGAGGCACCAGTTTAACATCGGCTCGCACCTGAACCTGTCCAGAGGATGGCATGTGGATACCTATCTCTTCTTCGTGGACAGGTTATTCGGGATGGACTTCCTGCCCAGCTACTACCGGCTGGACGTCTCTATCGGCTGGCGCGTCACGGACAGGGTGAAGATGAGGCTCACTCTGCAGAACTTGCTCAAGCGCGACATCCGCGAGTTCGAGCATCCGCTGTGGGAACGCGACAGTATTCCCCAGCGGGCAGTATATGGAACAATCTCATGGCAGTTCTAAAAAGCAAACAGATTCGCTTACATGCAATGCACAAAGTGTTTGTGGCAGTGATTGTTACCCTGCCACTGGCAGTCGCGCACGCACAGGGCTACAACGAAACGGAGGTAAAAGCCGCTTTCCTTTACCACTTTACAAGTTACATCGAGTATTCTTCCAGTGCCTTTGCCAGCACCTCGGCTCCGTTCGTGATCGGGGTGCTGGGTAAGTCCGGCATCACAGACGCCCTTCAGCAAGCGGTACACGGCAAGAGCGTGAAGGGTAGAGCCATCGTGGTCAAACAGGTGAGTATCGGGCAGGAGTTGCGGGAGTGTCACATCCTGTTTGTGCCGGATGCGGAAGCCAAAAGCCTGCCCCGCATTCTGGAGATACTGGGTGACTCCCCTGTGCTGGTGGTTGGGGAGAGCGAGGGTTTCGCCGCGAAAGGCGGCATGATAGGTTTCTTTGTGGAGCAGAAGCGGGTGCGGTTTGAGATTAATCTCGAGGCCGCCCGACGAGCGCATGTGTCCATCAGTTCGAAACTGCTCAGCCTGGCAAGAATCGTCAAGGAAAAGCGGAGGGACTAGCGGGCGTGTTGCAGCGAGTTCGCTTGTCTATTGTGTGGAAGATAGTGATTGTCAGCCTCGTCGCCTCCACTCTGGCACTGCTGATAGCATCGGTTACTATTGTTTTGTATGACGCCGCTGTGTATCGGCACAATGCCGCAGGTCATGCTCTCTCTGTAGCGAAGATAACCGCCACGAACGTTGCCGCTGCACTCACCTTTGGAGATGAAAAGGCGTGCGCGGAGGTGCTGTTGTCACTGCGCTCCACGCAGGAAATCCTGAGCGCAGCCGTGTATACACCCGACAAGCGGCTTTTTGCCAGCTACTTACGCTCCGATGAATCGCCCGACACGATGCTTCCATCGACCTTTGAGGAAGGGGTACATCACGGGCAAAACGCCATCGAAGTGGTAATGCCGGTAACCAGCGAGGGTTCCGAAAAAGTCGGCACGCTCCACCTGCGCTACGACCTTCGCGGCTGGCATGGGCACCTGCGTCGTTATGCTGGCTCTTTTGGCGTTCTGCTGTTGTTTTCGGCAGTGCTGGCGTTTCTGCTGTCAAGAAGGCTCCAGCGCTGGATCACCGACCCCATCCTGAAGCTGGTGGACGCCATGCGCTACGTCTCCGAGAAAAAGGACTACTCGATACATATCAATACCCCCTCGCACGATGAGATTGGCATTCTCACGCAGGGCTTCAACCAGATGCTGGCGGAGATTAAGGCGCGCGAGGCTGCACTGCAGAACATGAACGCCGAGCTGGAGATGCGTGTGGAAATGCGCACGCAGCAGTTGCAACAGGAAATCGCGGAGCGCAAGAAGACCGAGCAGGAGTTAATCCAAGCGCGTGAGGCGGCACTGGAAGCATCCAAACTCAAGTCGCAGTTCCTCGCCAACATGAGCCACGAAATCCGCACCCCGATGAACGGCATTATCGGCATGACCGAACTGCTTTTGCAGACCGACCTGCGCGAGGAGCAACGAGAGTATGTGGAAACCATCAAGTACAGTGCGGATTCCCTGCTCTCCGTCATTAACGATATTCTCGACTTCTCCAAGATCGAAGCGGGGAAGATGACCATCGAGCAGGTAGACTTTAACCTGCGCAGTGTGGTGGAAGAGGTGGGCGCCACATTTGCCCGACCGGCCCACGAAAAAGGGCTGGAGCTGCTCACGGTGGTGCCGCCGGATATCCCTGATGTTTTGCGCGGAGACCCCGTTCGTATCAAACAGATACTGAACAACCTGACCTCCAACGCGGTGAAGTTCACCGAGAAGGGCGAGGTGGTTATCAGCGCGGAGGTGATTTATGAGACCGATTCCACCGTCGGGATACGTCTCTCCGTCAAGGATACCGGCATCGGCATCGCCCCCGAGCAACAGGCAACCATCTTCGAGAGTTTCACTCAGGCAGATGGTTCGGTGACCCGCAAGTACGGGGGCACGGGTCTGGGATTGACCATCAGCCGGCAGCTGACCGAGCTGATGGGAGGCAGGATTGGCGTGCAAAGCACACCCGGCGAGGGCAGCACCTTCTGGGTGGAGCTGCCTTTGCAGAAGTCACAGAATCAACAAAAGGGCGCACCAATGACTCCTGACCAGAAAATCAGCAGCCTGCGTGTGCTGGTCGTGGATGACAACGCCACAAACCGCCGCATCCTGCGAGAACACCTGCAGTCGTGGGGATGCACCGTACAGGAGGCAGACAGCGGACAGCAAGCGCTGAGGATGCTCACCTCGGTTTCCCCCTGCCCGTTCGACGCGGTGGTGCTGGACTACCAGATGCCGGGGATGCATGGAGTGGATGTCGCCAAGCATATTCGCTCCATCGAAACGCTGTCACCATGTAAAATCATCTTACTCTCTTCTGTCGGCTCGCCGGTGCGACAGCAGGCAGAACAGCCCGGTGTGGATGTCTGGCTCACGAAACCGGTGCGCCGTTCGCAGCTGTACAACGCCCTGTGCGAGGCCGCCGGTATCAGCCATGAAATAACCCAACCAGACACCCCCAGGATGGAGCGACGCACTGCCAGCGTGCGCGTCCTGCTGGTGGAAGACAACGAGGTCAACCGCAAACTGGCTCTGCACATGTTGCAACGACTGGGGTGCTCGGTGGAGGTGGCAATGAACGGGCGAGAGGCAGTAGATCTCACCGCAAACCGCGTGTATGACCTGGTCTTCATGGATATCCAGATGCCGGAGATGGACGGCATCGAGGCAACCCGTCTCATCCGCGAACGAGAGAGGAGCACTGGCAAGCACCTGCCCATTGTGGCTATGACTGCCCACGCTATGGAGGGCGACCGCGAGCGATGCCTGGCGGCAGGCATGGACGACTATCTCAGCAAGCCGGTGAAAATAGACCTTCTGGCGCAGATGGTGGAAAAGTGGAACCCGGTACGCCGCCGCGCGCGGACACCTCTTCTCGGAGAGGCAGTCCGCAGCCGGTTTGCGCAGGAGGCGCGCTGGCTGGTTGCGGAGATGACACAGGCTTTACAGGCGCGAGATGTCAACTACGCACGCCATACCCTGATGTCCTTGAAGCGTCTGAGCATTGCCGCTGGCGCGAAGGATGTGGAATCCCTCTGCGATCAGATGAACGATGCGCTCTCTCAGGACGCGCTGGATGAACAGATACAGAATGAAGACGAACTGTTACGGTTGGTGGAAGCTTACGAAAAGCAACAGAAAAACGACGAGGGGCTTGCAGCATGAGGGTGTTGATTGCCGAAGACGATGGCGTTTCGCGACTGGTGCTGCAAAAGGCGATGGAAGAGCTGGGATATACGGTGCACGCCACCAAAGACGGCGCCGAAGCATGGGAAGCCTTTTGCCAGCAGGAGTTCCCGCTGGTCATCTCCGACTGGATGATGCCCGGCGTGGACGGGCTGGAGCTTTGCCGACGGATTCGTGCCCGGCAAAACAAACAGTATACCTACTTTATCCTGTTGACAGCCCGCGACTCCAAGCAGGACCGTTTCCATGCCATTGAAACCGGCGCCGATGATTTTCTCTCCAAGCCGCTGGACCGCGTAGAGCTGGCCTCTCGTCTCAGCGTGGCGAGGCGCATTCTGGACATGGAACAGCGTTTGCGTCAGGCGTACGACGAACTCGCCCGCCAGAAAGAGGAGCTGGAGATGAAAACGCAGGCGCTGGAGCAGTCGCAGGAGATGATTCAGCAGGCGAACCTGCGATTCCGGGAGCTGTTCGAAAACGTACCCGTGGCGTGCTTTACCTTTGATGCGGCGGGAGTTATCTACGAATGGAACCGTGCAGCCTCTCAGCTTTACGGCTGGGAAGAGTACGAGGTGTTAACAAGCTCCATCTTCGATACCATCATCCCTCCTGAAAACGAAGAGGCGATGACCGAACTTATCCACCTGATTATGCGAGGCGAACAGAACATCACGGTGCAGAGCGTGGACCGCTGCCGGGATGGCAGCACGCGGCACGTGCTGCGCAGTCTGTTTCCGTTGCACGGACCCGCCGGGGAAGTGGTGGGTGGTATCTGTGCCAGCGTGGACATCACCCAAAGGGTGCAGTACGAGCAGAAGCTTCGCGCTCTCAACGAACGTCTGGAAAGCCTGGCGTTTACCGACGCGCTGACCGGGTTGTTGAACCACCGCGCCTTGCAGGACAAACTCGCGGAGTTTTTCACGGCGGCTCGGCAGGAAGAATGTACGTTTTCATTTGTATTGCTGGATATAGACCACTTCAAGCGTTTTAACGATACGTATGGACACCGGGCAGGCGACGACGTACTGCGCCTGGTAGCACAGACCCTGCAAGAAAACGCTCCCGCAGGAAGCTTTACGGCAAGATACGGTGGCGAGGAGATGTGCGTGCTGCTGCCGTGCCACACTCTGAGTGAAGCCGTCTGTGTCGCAGAGCAACTGCGTCAGGCGATTGCGGAGCTGCGCACTCCCTATCGTCAGGTTACCGCCAGCTTCGGTGTGGCGGAGTATATGCCGTATATGCTGTCTCCCTCCGAACTCGTGGAGGTGGCAGACGCCGCGCTGTACGAAGCCAAACGCGCCGGGCGCAACTGCGTGCGCCCTCTGATGGAGAAGCGACAGGAAGAGGCGGCTGCTTAGCGCCGGTTGGTGGAAGCCTCCTGTGCCGCCTTGGCAATCAGTGTACGTGGCGGAAGAAAAGTGATGTTTTCCCGCGCGGTCTCCAGCGTGTGTACGGGAACATGCTCCTGCCCTTTCAGCAGCTCACCCACAATCGCCTCCACCGAGCTTTCTGGAGTGGATGCACCGCTGGTGATACCGACCACTCGGTAATCGGTACGCCATTCTGGCTGTACCTCTTCGGGATCCAAAAGCAGATAGGCGGGTACTCCCTCTTCCCGCGCCACTTCGCACAGACGGTTGGAGTTGCTGCTGCTTCGGCTGCCGACAACCAGTAGCAGGTCGCACCGCTTTGCCAGCTCCCTTACGGCGTTCTGGCGATTGGTGGTGGCATAGCAGATATCTTCCTTCGGAGGCGTTTCGAGGTGCGGAAAACGCCGTTTCAACACCGCCATGATGCGTTCCACCTCGTAAACGCTCAGGGTGGTCTGAGTGGCGACCGCCAGTTTGCCTTCAGGCACCTGCACACGCTCGGCGTCCTCCACCGTTTGCACCAGTGTGATTTGCCCGGGCGCGTGTCCCATCGTGCCCTTCGCTTCCACGTGCCCAGCGTGCCCGATGTAGATGACGTAATACCCCTGCGCGGCGAACCGCTGTACCTCGCGGTGCACCTTCGATACCAGCGGGCAAGTGGCATCGACGACGCGCAGGTTGCGTGCAGCTGCATCCTGACGAACCTGGGGCGATACCCCGTGCGCACTGAACACCACCGTAGAACCCGGAGGTATCTCGGAAAGGTCTTCGACGAAGATCACGCCTCTTTGCTCGAACGAGCGCACCACATGCTCGTTATGCACAATGGCATGGCGCATGTATATCGGAGTGCCATACGCCTCTATTGCCAGGTTCAGCACCTCGATGGCGTACGACACCCCTGCGCAGAAACCACGCGGTGAAGCCAGAATAATCGTCTCCATTCCATTTGCCCTTTCTCTACCGATGCCCATTGTACCCGATGCAACAGCACGTCTACCACCCACTTCTTCAGGATGTTTACCTGATTGCGATATTTAAGGTATACTAAAGACACGCTGTGTTAGCAACAAAGATGGTTGGAGGAACAGATGGCTGTAGCAACGGCACGCCGCAGGTCGCTTATCGCGGCGGACAACCATGTCTTGCACAGACTGCATTCGCTTTCCGGTATCGTCCCTATCGGTATTTTCTTGGTGCAGCATCTGACGTTGAACTCCTTCGCGCTCGCCAGTCCCGCACACTTTAACGCGGTCATTGATTTCTTCAACAAGAAAATGCCCCCGCATATTCTGTTTGTGTTGGAGTGGGGCTTGATTTTTATCCCCCTACTGTTCCACGCACTTTACGGGTTGGTCATCACGGCACACGGGCAGGTGAACGTGGGACGTTACCGTTACTGGCGCAACTGGATGTACCTGTGGCAGCGCATCACCGGGGTCATCCTGATTGTGTTCATCGCGGTGCATGTGTGGGGAACGACCATCAGCCATCGCCTGTTTGGTGCGAACATCTATTACGATGGCATGGTGGAGTACTTCCGAAACCCGCTTCTCGTCGCCTTTTACCTGTTGGGCATTACGTCGGCAACGTTCCACCTGTCCAACGGCATCTGGAACTTCTGCATCCGCTGGGGGATTACGGTCAGCGAGAAAGCGCAACGAGCCTGTGCGAAGGTCTGTGTGGTCATTTTCGTCTTGCTGACCGCGCTGGGCTGGACGGCGCTGTTCGCATTTCGATAAGCACGCTGAGGTGAGAAACGATGGCAAAGCAACGTGTGGCAGTGGTCGGTGGTGGGCTCGCCGGGCTGATGACGGTCATCAAAATTGCGGAGCAGGGATTGCCTGTAGACCTGTTCTCGCTGGTGCCCGTGAAGCGCAGTCACTCCGTGTGTGCGCAGGGTGGCATCAACGGAGCGGTGAACACCAAAGGCGAGGGCGATAGCCCCGAAGAGCATTTCGATGACACGGTGTATGGTGGCGACTTTTTGGCGCACCAGCCTCCCGTCAAAAGTATGTGCTACCGCGCACCGGGCATTATCTACCTGCTCGACCGCATGGGAGTGCCCTTCAACCGTACCCCCGAAGGCTTTCTGGACTTCCGACGCTTCGGAGGCACCAAGCATCACCGCACCGCTTTCTCCGGTTCTACGACAGGTCAACAGCTGCTGTACGCGCTGGATGAGCAGGTGCGTCGCTTTGAGGTGGACGGGCTGGTGCACAAATACGAAGGCTGGGACTTCTTAGGCATCGTGCAGGATGCAGATGGCAGGTGTCGGGGCATTGTGGCGCAAAACCTGCATACGATGGAAATCCGCGCCTTCCGAGCCGACGCGGTGGTGATGGCAACGGGCGGACCCGGTTACCTGTTTGGCAAGTCCACTAACTCCATTATCAATACCGGTTCCGCTGCCAGCATCTGCTACCAGCAGGGTGCCTACTATGCCAACGGCGAGTTTATTCAGGTACACCCCACCGCCATCCCGGGCGAGGACAAACTGCGCCTGATGTCCGAAGCGATTCGCGGGGAGGGCGGACGGGTGTGGGTTCCCAAAGACCCCTATGATAAGCGCCACCCGCGCGACATCCCGGAAAGCGACCGCTGGTACTTCCTCGAAGAGAAATACCCCGCTTATGGGAACCTGGTGCCGCGCGACATCGCCACACGCGAAATCTTCGAGGTGTGCGTGACACAAAAGCGCGGCATCATGGGACGCAACGAGGTGTATCTGGACATCACGCATCTGCCGCGCGATTTGATCGAGCGCAAGCTGCTGGGTATCCTCGAGATTTACACGAAGTTCGTAGGTGAAGACCCGCGAGAAGTGCCCATGCGCGTGTTCCCGGCGGTGCACTACTCGATGGGCGGACTGTGGGTGGACTACGAGCGCACGCCCGACGGCTTCCTGCACCCCGAAAGCACCCGCAATCAGATGACCAACATCCCCGGTCTTTACGCGGCGGGCGAGGTAGACTATCAGTACCACGGGGCGAACCGCCTGGGCGCAAACGCATTGCTGGCGTGTATCTTTGGCGGTGAAGTGGCGGGCAACGCTGTGGTTCGTTATGTACACGGGCTGGAAACGACGGCAGATGCCCTGCCCGAATCCCTGTATGAGATCGAGCGTCAGCGTCACGAACAGGACTTCCAGCAGATACTGAAGATGAGCGGCGACGAAAATCCCTACCGCCTGCATCAGGAGCTGGGCGAGTGGATGACCGATAACGTCACGGTAGTTCGCTATAACGAGCGGCTTCGGCAGACGGAGGAGAAGATTCTGGAGCTGATGGAGCGGTGGAAGCGTATCAACATCACCGACTCGTCGCTGTGGACGAACCAGATTGTGCCGTTCACGCGCGCCTTGCGTAACATGCTGATACTGGCGCAGGTCATCACGCGGGGCGCACTGCTGCGCAACGAAAGCCGTGGGGCGCACTACAAGCCCGAATATCCCGAACGCAACGATTCCCAGTGGCTCAAGACCACGATGGCGCGCTATACTCCGGACGGACCGGACATCTTCTATGAGCCGGTGGATACTTCGTTGATACCACCGCGCACCCGCAAGTATGACGTGGATAAGAAGGCGACTTTACAGCCGCAGCCGGAATTAGCGGCTCCGGTTGGTGCCAAGGACGACAGGGGGGCAACGGTATGAGCGACATCAAGAGTGTGGTGCTGAAGGTCAAGCGTCAGGACAATCGCGATAGCAAACCCTACTGGGAAGAGTTCGAGATACCCTATAAGCCGCGCGCCAACGTCATCAGTTGCCTGATGCACATCCGGCGCAACCCCGTCAACCGACAGGGCAAGCCGACCACTGCGCCCGCATGGGAAGCCTCCTGTCTGGAAGAGGTGTGCGGCACCTGCACGATGGTCATCAACGGCAGAGTGCGACAGTCCTGCTCCGCGCTGGTAGACGAGGTGGGCAAGCGCGTGGACGGACATCTGGAAATCACCCTGGAACCGATGACCAAGTTCCCAGTGGTGCGCGACCTCATTGTCGACCGCAGTGAGATGTTCGAAACGCTCAAGCGCATCAAAGCATGGGTGCCCATCGACGGCACTCACGATCTGGGTCCGGGTCCCCGTATTCCCGACAACATTCGCGAGCTGCGGTATGAGTTCGCCCGGTGCATGACGTGCGGATGCTGTCTGGAAGCGTGTCCCAACGTCAGCTCCCACTCGAACTTCATCGGTCCTGCGGCTCTGGCGCAGGTGAAGCTGTTTAACCTGCACCCGGTGGGGGCGACACTGGAAGACGAAAGGTTCGATGTGCTGGCGGGTCCCGACGGACTGACGGGCTGCGGCAACGCGCAAAACTGCGTGAAAGTGTGTCCCAAAGGCATCCCGCTGACCCGGGCTATCGCCGAGCTGAATCGGGACATCATCGTGAACAGGTTGCGCAAATGGCTGACAAAATAAAAGCCCCGCCGGGAATATCCTTTCCTGCTCCGGTAACTCATCAGGAGTTCTATACCGCCACGGATGGCACTCAATGGCTGATGGAAATTCACGTCCAGTGGTCGCCGAGTTTTGAAAGCCGTGTACGCCTGCTGAAGATGCCCGAGCGTATCTCCGTCAGCCTCCCCTCCAATTTGCCCTACATCGAGGTTGTCCCCGAAAACATCCGCGAAGCGGCTCTGGATGGGCCTTTCAACCTGCAAGCCATCACGAACTATTACCTGCAGCGATGTCTGGCAATGTTACGGGAGTATGTAGAACGGTTCGGCAATACCCTGTAAGATGACTATCAGTTTGCCGATAATGATGGATGTTGCGCAGTGTTCGTGGACGGCAATCCGACTATCCTTCCTCAAAGAGAAATCAAATGAAAAACGCTGTTTGGTCCGGCGCTTGTGTGCTGGTTGTCGACGACGAGCCCCTCATCGGCGAGGCAGCGTCGCGTATCTTGCGCTCGTACGGCTACACCGTGATGGTGGCATACAACGCTCAGGAGGCTTTACAGATTCTGGCGCAACAGCGAGTGGATATCTGCCTGTCCGACCTGCACATGCCCGGCATGGGGGGTAAAGTTTTCTTCAAACATCTGCATCAACAACATCCAGAAATCCCCGTGGTGGTGATGACGGGTGATGACTCCGTGGAGGTCATGCGAGAGATCCTGGATTGCGGAGTCAGCGACTATCTGGTCAAACCCTGGCGTTCTCACGAACTGCCTATCGTCATCGAGCGCAACATCCGCCGCCACCAACTCTGGATGGAGGAGCAGAAACGGTATCTCTGCAAACTCAATGAAGCCTACTCCGACATGCTGGAGGCACTGCTGAGCGCGCTGGAAATCCGTGAGAAAGAGATAGAGGGACACTGTGAACGGGTCACCTCCTTCACCATGATACTGGCGGAGGCGATGGGTGTGCCTCACCAGCAATATCCCGACCTCGAGCGGGGCGCGCTGCTCCACGATGTGGGCAAAATCGGCATCCCTGACAGGATACTCTTCAAGGAAGGCCCCCTAAACGCCGCTGAGTGGGAAATCATGCGCCAGCACCCTGTCATCGGCTATCGGATGTGCATGAAGGTGCGCTCCCTGCAGAAGGCGGCGCAGGAGATCGTGCTCTGCCATCATGAACAGTGGGATGGCAGCGGCTACCCGCAGGGGCTGCGCGGAGAGGAAATCCCGCTGGGGGCTCGCATCTTCGCCGTGGCAGATACTGTGGACGCCATGACATCCAACCGCCCCTATCGCTCTGCGCTCTCGCTGGAGGAGGCTTCGGCAGAGCTGGAGCGATGCGCAGGCAAACAGTTTGACCCGCAGGTCGTGAAGGCTTTCTTCAGCATTCCCACCAGCGTTTGGGAAACGCTGATAGAGAACCTGAGACTGAACGCGCGCCCTCCCTCCATTCCAGAAGAAGACGTGTTTATGGACAAAGTGGCATAACCGTTTACCCCTTCAGTCCCGTCAGCACCACGCCGCGGATAATGTGCCGCTGGAACAGCAGGAACATCAGCAGCACGGGCAGTGTTGCCAGCACCGCTGTTGCCATCACCAGACCGTACTGCATACTGTATCGCCCCAGAAAGATGGTCAGCCCGACGGGCAGGGTGCGCATCTCGATCTCGTTGGTGGCAATCAGGGGTAGCATGAAGTCGTTCCATCCACCCAGAAAGGAGAATATCGCCAGCGTTGCCAGCGCGGGCTTGCTGAGAGGCAGGATAATGCGCCAGTAGATACCTGCCCTGCCGCAACCGTCGATAAACGCCGCTTCCTCTATCTCGCGCGGGATGGTGAGGAAGAACTGTCTCAGCAGGAACACACCGAACGCCCCCGCCAGCCCCGGCACAATCAGCGCATAGTAGGTATTGAACCAGTGCAGCTTCTGCAGGATGAGGAACACGGGAATAATGGTGACCTGTCCGGGTATGATGAGCGTGGACAGCACGACAAAGAACAGGATGTTTCTGCCCGGAAACTCCAGCCGCGAAAAAGCGTATGCCGCCATCGAACTGAGCAACAGGTAGGTCAGTGTGCCCGTACCCGCCACAAACAGGCTGTTCCAGAACCAGCGCATCACCGGCGCCTCTTCCGCCCGTTTGAACAGCTCCTGAAAGTTCTGAAGGGTGGGCTCCTGCGGGATCCAGTGCGGCACCGGCTGGAAAATCTCGTGCTCGGGCAGGATAGACATCACCAGCATCCACGCGACAGGCATCAGAAAAAGCAGAGCGGCTGCCGTCATCAGTAAGTAAAGCAGGAAGCGAACAAACGAAAAGCGCATCTGTTTATTCCTCCCTCCTCGTGGACAGTAACCGGAACTGCAGCAGCGTAAAACCCAGTACGATGACGAACATGACGTATGCCACCGCGCAGGCGTAGCCCATGCGGTACAGGCTGAAACCCGTTTGATACATGTACAGCACCACCGTGAGCGTGCTGTAGTGCGGTCCGCCGCCCGTCAGGATGTAGCTTTGCCCGAACACCTGCGACGAGCCAATCAACGACATCACCAGACAGAACAACAGCGACGGTTTCAGCAGGGGCAGGGTGATGTGCCAGAACCTTCCCCAGGTACCCGCCCCGTCGATACGTGCCGCCTCGTAGTACTCTTCGGGGATGCCGCGCAGTCCCGCCAGATAGATGAGCATGTTGCCGCCTGCGCCCCACCAGATGCTCATCAATGCGAGCGAAGGCATGGCGGTCTGCGGACTGTTCAGCCAAGCAACAGGCTGGAACTCGCCGGGCAGGTGCAAGAACTGCCATACCACCTTCAGGTAATAGTTGAGCAACCCGAACTCGGTGCTGTACATCCACCGCCAGATAATCGCCACCACCGCCACCGACAGAATGACGGGCAGGTAGAAGATGGCTTTGTAGACATCTTCGCCACGAATACGCGCGTTCAGTCCCAGAGCAAGCAGCAGCGAAACCGCGTTTCCGGGAAGCACCGTCAACAGGGCAAAATAGCCTGTATTCAACAGGGCGATACCGAACAGGTCATCCCGGAGCAGGGCGCGGTAGTTGGCAAAGCCCACGAAGGGCTTCTGTTCGCCCAGCACGTGCCAGTTGTGCAGGCTGATGAAAAACCCCCACACTACCGGCACCAGCACGAACGCCACAAACAGCACCAGATAGGGCGCGATGAACAGGTAACCCACCAGCGCCTCATGTCTTTTATGAGCCGGAAGAGCCAGTAGTTTCATGGTCGGTCAAGCACCTGCTGGATTCGTCGTGCCGCCTCGTTCAGGGCGTCCTGTGGGCTTTTGATTCCCAGCAGGGCAGCCTCGATGGCGGCATCGTAGAAGGGCATGATCTCGGTGGATTTGTGCGAAGCGGGTTCAAACACCACATAGGGCAGTTGCTTTGCGAAGGCGTATTGCACCCGCATCTGCCGAAAGCGCGGCTGGTTTAATAACGAACGCCTCACGGGTATCTGCCCACCCTCTGCCCAGTCCAGACTGTGGTCGGAAAGGTAGCGCATGAACCGCCAAACCAGCTGCGCCCGCTGTGGCGAGAGGTCTTTGGGCATACACAACAGGTGCGAACCACCCCATACTGCCCGCCTGGGTCCGAAGGACGGCACAGGCGCGCCCGCGTACTCCAGCCCTTTTTGCTCCTCCACACTGGAGAGCATGTAAATGCCCTCGATTGCCATCGCCACCCGCCCCTGCCGGAAGCCCATCCACGAATCGAAGCCCTCGGGCTTGGGGGCGACGCCGTATCGGGTGATGATGTCGCACATCTGCTGGGTGGCTCGCACGGCGGGAGGCTCGGCAAGCGCCGCGCGCTTCAGGTCGGGTGAAAGGATGGAACCTCCATGCTGGCTGATGAAGGTAATCCAGTTGGTGCGCAGCCAAGTGAAGGCGAAGCCCCACTGGTCGGGTCGTCCATCGCCATCTTTATCCTTCGTCAATCGGCGCGCGGCATCCAGAAACTCCTCCCATGTTTCAGGAGGTTTGGGGTTGCCCTGTGCGTCCACAATCCCTGCCTCGCGGAACAGCTTCAGGTTGTAGTACAGCCCCTGCGGGTGGCAGTCCAGCGGCAGTCCTACCTGCTTGCCCGCATACTGTCCCGCTTTCCAGATGTTGGGCAGGAAGTCGGAAGAGTTAAAGCCTTTATCCGCCTCGATGAGGTCGTCGAGCGGGCGAAAGACGCCGTAACGGGCGAACTCGGCGATACGGTTGGCGTGGCAGATGAACACATCGGGTGCGCCGCCGTAAGCGAGGCTCAGCACCAGTTTGTCGTAATAGGTGCCCCAGGGGATAATCTGCATCTTGACGCGGATGCCTGTCTCCCGCTCGAACTGTTTGACAATCTTCTCCATCGTCGCGCCGTCGGGACCCGTGAAGCCGTTCCAGAAGCGAATTTCCGCGCTGGCGACGTTGCCGGAGTGTTTACCGGGCGAACAGCTCACCAGCAGCAGGCTTAGGAGGCAGAGGACAATGATTGAACGCAGGCTAAAGCCTGCGGCTACACATGGCATCTATCCCCTCCGCACAACGCCCCTTCGGCTGAAGAATCCCTTTTGTGTTTCGAGAAACATGACCAGAATCTCTGCTGCGCTGCCTGTCTGTTTCAACACGCCCACCCCGGGCATGTAGCATTTGTGCGTGTCGTTGTATACCGTGCTGGCGGGGCGGCTCCACGTTCTGCCGCCGTCGGTGCTCCAGACGCACTTCACGTCCATGTTGAGGCGGGGTGGAGGCGTTCCCGGTTTATCAGGCACGGGGCGGTCCTGGTCCGTGATGAATACGCACAGCAGCACCTTATCCCACAGTTTCACCACCCACGGCGCGAGCGCCATAAAGGTTGTGTCGTTCGGCTGATAGACCACACGCCGTTCTTCGCGTGTCCAGCTCCAGGTGCGCCCTCCATCGAGTGATTCCACACAGCGTATCACACCCGCATGGGGAGGGAAGGTCTGCACGCTCTCCAGCACGCACAGCAATCGCCCATCTGTCAGCTCCACCACGCTGGCCATGCCGTCGCGTGAGAGGTGCCCGGGGTCATGTGCCCGGCTGACAGTCACCGGGTTCTCCCACCATTCCGTGTGAGGGTTCCAGGTGTGCATCCGCACCCACTGGTGTCCGCTGAACCTCTCGCGCCAGGGAGTGTACTCGTCATCATAGTAGCACTGCAGCACGCCGCGCCGCGTTTCAAACAGGAATGGCGCCCACAGCCCCCGGCTCGGTCCCTCTCCCTCAGGACGCACTTCAAACACGGTAGAATGGGGCTTCCACGTCTTACCGCCGTCTGCGCTGCAAGCGACCTTGATGGAGTAGTACAGCGTCTCACCCCTGTAGCGGTTATGGCGGTAGACGTAGAGCAGTTCACCGCGGCGGGTGCGGCAGAGGTTGCCGTCGCCGAGGTCAGTGGCTGCGTCGGGGTCGGAAACGATGGTACCCACTCGCTCCCATGTGCGTCCGCCGTCACGGCTGCGCGACAGCAGAACGAATACCCCATCGGCGCGTGCTTCGGTGCGTGCGGCGAGCACGTCGCCGCCGGGCATCACCAGAAACCCCTTTGCTCCTTCTGCTGGGTGAATTTGCGCAGACCACGAGAGGTGCATGGGTTACCTCACTCTCGGCGCCTGTCTGGGTTCAGTACTTGGTCCGTCCACATACGGTTTGCCATCTCGCCAGTAGAGCCTGTCCAGCCGGAGCGTGCGCCCCAGCGGGTTGGAGCCGTACAGCGGTTCGTTCTGGTCGTCCCACGCATGGTACAGCATCCACATCTCCCCCGAAGGCAGGCGTACAATACACTGGTGTCCCGGGCTGTACACCTTGCCCGGCACGGTCTGCAGGATGCGTTCGGCTTTGGTGTAGGGTCCCTTGAGTGAGGAAGCGGTCGCATAGGCTACCGCGTAGCAGGCATCGCGCTTATAACTCTGGAACCAGCCGCCAGAGTAGAAAAGGTAATAGGTGCGGTTGCGGTAGAGCATGGTTGGCGCTTCCACGATGCCCTTCTCCCAGTCGCGGTCGGGACGCAGCAGCACGGTCTTCTCTTCGCTGACGCGCAACAGGTCAGGCGTCATGCGGCGCAGCACAATCGCACGAGGGTCTTCCTCCGAATATATCAGGTAAGGGGTGCCGTCTTTGTCAAAGAACACGGTGGCGTCGATCACCCCCACGCGGTTGTCGTCGCCGTGCACCAGGATGGCGCGATGGGTGAAGGGACCGAGTGGGTTCGTCGAGGTGGCGATGCCGATGTCGTGTTTGCCGGTTTCCGGGTTGCGGGCAGAGTAGGTCATATACAGCACGCCGCGATGCTGTATCACCTCGGGCGCCCACAGGTGTTCGCGCGACCACGGGGGACAGAACGCGCTGCCTTTATGCGTCCAGTGCACCAGGTCGGGCGACTCCATGACCTGAAAGTCATACCCTGAGGAGTGCGTAGCGTAGGCGTAGAACTTGCCGCGATAGACCAGCACATGAGGGTCAGGGAAATCGCGGGCGTACACGGGGTTGGTATAGGTTGCCATAGGAACCTCCATCTGTCTGACTTGTGTCTGCGATCCTGCCTGCTTTTGCCGGTAAAGGGGGAACGCCCCTCTCCCGAAGTGTCGGGAGAGGGGTCTGGGGTGAGGGTTTCCCTTACCGGTTTTGTCCTTCCCGATAGTTGCAGCGGTCGTTCCAGCCGGAGAAGTTCTGCCGCCACATAGTGGGCGTGACCGTCTGCCCACCCTTCTGCACGTCGTCGCCAATGCGCCGCCAGGTCTGTCCCCAGGTCATGTACTTGGCGTGACCATCGGCGAACACGTAGTTGGAACCGCCCTGGTTGCGCTGTGAGATGGTGCTGCCGGTGGTTTTGTTGTGGCGTCCGTAGGCAACGTTAGCGGTGAAGTCGATGCATACATAGCCCTCATCCGCTTCCCAGGTAGCCACCTGATGCCACTGAGCATTATTGATGCCCGGCACGCTCTCCACAATCTGGATGGCTTCTGCGGGCTTTTCCAGAGCGGACAGCTTCAGCGCGTTCCAGGGTCCGTTCGGGTAGTCACTGATGTTGATACGGTAGGAACCCGGAATGTTGTCCGCGTCCGGCTTATCAGGCAGGTTGCTCCAGCCGTCGTTCCACAGTCCGCGTGGATAGCTCTCGCTGTCCGAAGGGCACTGGTAAATCTGCTTGTTCTTCACGTAGGGCAGTAGCACGTAGTCCCAGCCCCACATGGGGTCTTTGTAGCCCCAGCATTGCGGACACGAGGTATCGGGCTCGTCGTTGAACCATGCCTTGGGCAGATACTCGTCATGGTCCTGCGCGAACATCTGCAGAGCCAGTCCCAGCTGCTTCATGTTGGACAGACAGGATGCCGCCCGTGCCTTCTCGCGAGCCTGGGCGAACACCGGGAACAGGATCGCCGCCAGAATCGCGATAATCGCGATGACGACGAGCAGTTCGATCAGTGTGAACGCTTTGCGTTTGGACATTTCAGATAACCTCCTCTGATCTTTGTCATGTTAGTCCATGCGACCAGTAGCGATCGCAAATTGGTACCGCAACCGCAGTGATACTATTACCGCCCTCCGCCGGTTGCGGCGCCCGGCGTTTGCGAGGGTTGCACATACCCCGGCGGACGATATGCCTCCGGCGGGTATTCACCGGGTTTGCGTGGCCCTCCTGCGGTGAAAAACCGATAACCGGCTATCGCCAGCACCGCCAGTATCACTACGACGACCACAACCCCCACCCAGCCGGGGATCTCTCGCTTCAAGCCCGATGAGCTCATCCGTTTTCACCTCCTTCCTGCGCGACCACTGCTTCGGTGCGATTGGCCCGTGCCCGGACAGCGTAGTGCAGGCGCAGCACCAGGTCCTGTTCGTAGTTGCCGAAGCCCCGCCCAAACAGGTTGAAACCTCCGATATGCTCCGCATCGGGTTTCACGCCGATACGTACCACGATGGGATGGTGAGGCGCCAGCATCAGGTCGGCAAGGGTGGTCTCGGAAACCGGTGTGCCGTCCACATAGCTGCCCTCCGCGTCCACCGACCAGATTTTCAACATACCGTACTGGGTCATGTAGTCGTTCCACCATGCGGGGTTCAACCGCCCGCGCTTCCCGCCAAAGTCGCCCGGTGATGTCCACGTGCCTATCTCCACGCCGTTCACCCACACGGTGATGTCGGAGGGATAGTCGTTGTCGTAGTTGGGCGCTTCCGAGCAGACCTCCACCAGCAACTCGAGGCGGCGTATCTCCACCCCCGCGCCGAGCGAGCAGGGGAACACATACTCCACAAAGCCTTCTGCCATCCACAGCAGCTGCGCGGTGGCGCGCTCGGGGTCAAAGAAGGACTGCGGGTCATCCAGGAAGCCGATGATGCGCTCGCGGTTCGCCAGTCCGCAGGTAGGTGTGGGGTTCACCAGTGTGTACAGCCCGACGGGCATCTCGACCTCCTCCACGCGGTCTTCCAGAGGATGCGTGGGCTCGAAGGAGATAATGAACCGGTCATACGCCAGACGGCAGCGCTTCTGCATCCCCTGCACGCCGGGTTTGTACTCGGTCTTGATGAGCCCAACCTGCTCCAGCAGCTGCGTGTGCTTGGTCACCGCAGGCTGTGAGATGCCCAGCGCCTGCCCGATTTCGTTGATGTTGCGCTCGCCCTGCCCAAGCAGTTCGAGGATACGCACCCTCGTTTCGGAAGACAGCGCTTTGAACAGCTCGACACTGTCCGGACCATGTACTTCCAGAATATGCGCCCGCATGGCACACCCCAAAAGCATAACCTGTTGGATATTATTATAACTGATTGAATATGATTATGCAAGGGGTGATATGCTTTCTGCGGCGTGGGGTGAAAAAAACCGTGTTTCGACGGGGGACAGACTCGATCGGTCCAAGCTGCCCTCCGATTTGTCCGACTCCCTGTGCCGTCACTAATCTCCCGAAGAGTGGCTCGCGGGGCAACCGGAGGCAGTGCGCAAACGGTTTACCCATTCGGAACTGGCGTTTACCGTGAGTTTCGTTCTGTTGACTCCAGAGGGGGAACACCGTTTACAGGAATGGAACCTCCGCTACCTGTTGAGAGAGGAGAACGTGAGGTAGCCAGCCCGCTGTTTAGAAGAGAAACAGTGAAGGCGCGGACATTTCAGGACAGGCGATGTCTCCACATTGCGGGAGAAGGGGCTTGCTGACTTCCTCACAGATTTTCGCTATAATAGAACTGCCTATATCCCCGCAGGAGGGTGATGAACATGTCTCGCTTAAGGGCATTCACGCTGATCGAGCTTCTCGTCGTGATTGCCATTATCGCCATACTCGCGGCAATCCTGTTTCCCGTGTTCGCGCAGGCTCGCGAGAAGGCACGGCAAACCACCTGTCTGGCGCACCTGCGGCAGCTGGGGCTGGCGTTCGCGATGTACCGCACCGATTACGACGGGCGCAACGCGGGCAACGGCGACGGCAACTGCATGGGCGGCTGGGTGAGCGAGGCATGGCCCGCGTGGATGCGCGGTTTCTGGTGGAACTCTGGTGCGCAGTGGGTGCCCTGCATCTACGCCGTGCCCGTCGGACAGGAGACCACCGCACCGGTGAACCCCGAATGGCTCGCCGTGAAGGGACCGCTCAGCGGCGTGCTCTATCCGTACGTCAGGAACGCCGGGCTTTACATCTGCCCGTCGGACCCGCGCGAGGAGAAACTGCTGAGTTACTCGATGAACGCCGGGCTGGCGTTCATCCCCGAAACGGCCGTGGAGCGACCCGCCCGCGTTGCCCTGCTCATCGACGAGCAAATCACGCTGAACGACGGCGCGTACCACCCCGTGAACGCCGACTGCCCTTCCATCGTGCATCACGGCGGGGCGGTGTTCCTGTTTTACGACGGTCATTCGCGGTGGCTGAAGGCGACCAAACCGCCCGTGCTGTGGAACTGCCCGCAAAGCGTATCCGATGAGGTGTTCTGCTGGAAAATCCCCATCACCGACGCCGAGTCCAGCCGATACAGCTGGTTTTGCCAGCGAGAATAGCGTTGGGGTACAATCGGACAGGATACCCACTTCATGAGGAGGAAACGATGAGCGCACCGCTGTGCCCCGATTGTCGGATCGAGATGGAAGCCCAAACCTATTACGGCGTCGTCGTGGACGTGTGCCCTGCCTGCGCAGGCATCTGGCTGGACGAGGGGGAACTGCGCGCGTTGATGCAGGTAGACCCACTCATCCTGCTGAGCATTGAGGACCGTGCGCTCCCGGACGTCCAGTATGATCCAGATGAGACTGTGCAACGTCGTTGCCCGCGATGCGCGATACCGCTGCACCCATACCGCTACCTGTATGACTCGCCAGTGGAACTGGACGGATGTGAGCAGTGTCATGGTATCTGGGTGCAGAACGGCGAGCTGCGCAAGGTGTTCGAGGAGCTGCACGCCCGCGAGAGCGCGGAGGACGAGGAAAGGCGGCAACTCGCCATTGCGCAGTATGCGATCGAAAGCCAGCAGCAGGTCGAGCGGGCGAACTGGCTGGCTTCCCTGTTCAGCCTGCTGCGCAAGCGGGTGCCGCCGTTTTCGGGCTTTGGATAGAAAGCGATGGGTGCTAATGCGTGGCTCAGTCTCGGCTCTAATCGGGGCGACCGGCTGCAACACCTGCGCGAGGCGGTTCGCCGCCTGCATACCCCGCAGGTGCAGGTGGTGCGTTGCGCCAGTGTGTATGAGACCGAGCCGGTGGGCTACGACACGCCGCAACCGCTATACTTGAATACGGTCGTGCAGGTGGACACCACGCTGGAGCCGCTCGAGCTGCTGGAGCATGTGCTGGCGGTGGAGCAAGCGGGCGGGCGCGTGCGCACCCACTACGGCAGTCCCCGCACCATCGATATCGATATTGTTCTGTACGAGAGCGTGCAGATGCATACCGAACGGTTGACCCTGCCCCACCCGCGAATGCATGAGCGCGCCTTCGTGCTGATACCTCTGCTGGAGATTGCGCCAGATTTGACGATGCCCGACGGCACACCCATCTGTGAATTGCTGAAACAGCCTGCGGTGCAGGCGCAGAAGGTGTGGAAGCTGCAAGATGCCGACCTATCGCTTTGAAGCAGTGGACGAGACCACCGGACGACCCGTTGTGGGCACGCTGCAGGCAAGCGACGAGCAGAGTTTGCAGCAGCTGTTGCGGGCGCGCGGCTTCGTAGTGCAGCGCATCATCTCCAAGACGGACAGTGCCGTGCAGGCGGCTGCCCCACCCCAGCGCACCAACCGCCGCGCCGAACGCGCCACTGCCAGCCTGCACGCGCGCGCCGTCTTCTTCCGGCAGCTGGCATCCCTCCTGCGGGCGGGCAATAACCCTGTTTCCGCGCTCAGCCAGATTGCCGACCAGCCTTCCATGCCCGAATCGTTGCAGGCGGCGGCGCGTGCCATGCTCGCAAACGCCCATCTGGGACAGTCGCTCTCCGAGGCGATGGAACAGTTTCCCCGCCTGTTCGCGCCGCACGTGGTGGGCATGTTCCGCGCGGGCGAGCTGGGCGGCTCGCTGGACATCATCTGCGACGAAATCGCCGCGCACTACGAACAGGAACACGCCCTGTGGCGCAAGCTGTGGATACCGCGCCTGTTGCTGTTGAACGGCATCGGCATGTTGTTGCTGGTGCTGCCGCTGTTCCCTGCTTTCTATTACGGCATGGGGCGCGGGGATGCATCGCAGTTCTATCAGCGCTACGTTACCCTGCTTCTGACGCGCTCTCTGCCCATCCTTCTGGCGGTCATGTTGGTCACGGCGGGCGTGTGGTGGTTTCTGGATTTGCCCGCCAACCGCCGCTGGAAGGATGCGGTGGTGATGCGCCTGCCAGTGTTTGGGGCGTTGAACCGTCAACGTGCGCTCGCCGCTTTTTTGCGCACCCTGCACCGCATGTTCGCCGCGGGAGTGCCCGCCATCAGCGCGTGGGAGGCAGCCGCTCCGTCGGCAGGCAACGTCTTCGTGAGGGAGAAACTGATCGAGGCGTTGCCCATCATCCGACAGGGACAGAGCATCGACCGCGCGTTGCAGGCGACGGGACTGTTTGACTGGGAGACCATCAGCCTGGTCGCCGCCGGACAGCAGAGCGGGGAAATCGCCGCCATGCTCGACCGCGTGGCAGGCTATCACGAGGAGACCCTGCGCGAGCGCTATCAGCGGGCGTCCTTCGCGCTGATACGCATCGGCTGTCTGGGGATGCTGATTTTGGGCGGCGCAGCGATGCTGTGGATGGCGCACACCTATTACCAGGGCATGTTCCGCTTTGTGGACGAGTTTTTCCAGACGCCATAGGGGGAGAACGATATGCCTGTCTATCGTTACACCGCAAAGAATCAGCAGGGCGGCACGGTAACTGGTCTCGTAGAGGCGGAGGACACCCGTCGCGCGGCGGGCATCGTGCGGGAGATGGGCTTACTGCTGTTAGACGTCCGCCCCGAGCGCACGGTGAACAGGCAACAGGCGGAACAGGTCGTGATGCAGAAGGTGGTCTACCCGGTGTACTCGGGCGTATCGGTGCGCGATTTGGCGGTGTTCTACCGCCAGATGGCGACGGCGGTGCGGGCAGGGATCCCCATCCATCGCGCGCTGCTTTCGGTGGCGGAGAACACGGGCAAGCCGCGCCTGCGCCGCGTGGTGCAGGCGGTGGTGAACGACCTGATGGCGGGCAAATCGCTGGCGCAGGCGATGAGCAAGCACCCGCACGTCTTTGACGAGCTGCAGCTCGCGCTGATTCAGGCGGGCGAAGAGGGCGGGCTGCTGGAGAACATGCTGGAACGCCTTGCGGACTATCTGGAGCGCGACTACAAGCTGCGCCTGAAAATCCGCGCGGGCACGTTCTACCCCAAAGTGCTGCTGCTGGCGGGCATCTTCATCCCCAAAATCCCTGTGCTGGTGGTCGGCGGGGGGCTAATACCATACCTGCGCGAGACGGTCGGCTGGGCGGGACCAATCCTGCTGGCGGTTCTTGCCGTCGTAGCGGTGGTGCGCATCCTGTTGCAGGTAGCGCCGTTGCGGGAGGCTTATGACTCCCTGAAGCTGATGGTGCCGGGCATCGGTGGGCTGGTGCGGCAGATGGCGATGGCGCGTTTCAGCCGCGCGATGGCTGCGCTCTACGCCGCAGGTGTCTCCCTGCCCCGAGCGATTGCCGTCGCCGCGCTTGCCGCCGACAACTATTACCTGACCAAACGCCTGCGCGGCGCGATCCGAGAGGTAGAGCATGGGCAGTCGATATCGGAAGCCTTCCGTCGCACGGGGGTGATGCCGCGGCTGGTGCTGGACATGCTGTGGACGGGCGAAAGCACCGGCAATGTCGATTCGATGATGGACAAAGTTGCCGAATATTATGAACAGGAGACCGACGTCAAAAGCGGGCAGGCGGTCGTCGTGCTGAGTGTGGGCGTGTATCTATTGATTGCGCTGTGGATTGCCAGTATGATTATCGGCTTCTGGCAGGGATACGCTGGCGGAGGAGGAGCGCTTTTAGGAGAGTAACACATGCTGCGGATGCCGGAGCGAGACTACTACGAGGTGCTGGGGGTGCCTCCCAACGCCACTGACGAACAGATTCGTCGGCGGTTCCGCGAGCTCGCCCGCAAATACCATCCGGACGTGAACCGCTCTCCCGACGCCGAGCGGCTGTTCAAGGAGATTACCGAGGCATACCGCGTGCTGACCAGCCCGTCACTGCGAGCGGATTACGACCTGATGCGCCATCGGGCACAGCAGGCGCGAACGGGCAGCGGTAGAACCACCAGCAGCACGCCCCCGCCACGCTCGCGCCCTGCTTCTTCGCAACAACACACCCAGCAACGCCGAACGACCACTGATTTCTCGTTTACCTACACGTCTGCTCGCAGCGCGGAACTGGAAGTGCAGCAGCTGCTGCAGAACGCCATGCTGGCATATGCACGCGGTAGCCTGCACGAGGCGGCTTCTCTGGCGAAGCGGGTATTGCGCCTGAACCGCCACAACGCACAGGCATACGAGATCCTGGGCGACGTGTACAGGCAAGAGCGACGCATCGAGGAAGCCATCGCCATGTTCACCTGTGCCCTGCAGTGCAACCCCCGTCTGGAGAGCGCACAGTCCAAGCTGGATGCCCTGCTGCGCCAGCGTTACTTCGCCGGCACGCCGCCGTCTTACACCTCTCCCCCTGCCATTTTATGGGCGCGCTACGGTACCATACTCGGATGGGCAGCGGTGGTGATGCTGGTGCTGGCGCCGTGGTACCTCGCGCTGGAGGTGGATGGCACGTTTCAGGGCATCGGTTTTATCAGCCGATGGAGTATGGCGCTGGTACTGTTGATGCTCACGGCAGGCATGATGTCGGGCGCGTTGATCTCGCTGAGCGGAGCGGTGGAGCCGATCGCGCAGGTGGTCTGGTGGCCTCATCGCCAGGGAGTACCGCAGGCGCGTCTGGCGGTAGCCGGGCTACTGGGGGTGCTGGGGCTATTTGCTTTCTATGCGGCGGCGTTTCTGTACCTGCTGATAGCCTCTACCCGGAACGCTTTCCACCGTACACTCAACCGGGCGGTCGGGGTGGTTGTAGGGTTGACACTGGGCTTTCTGCTCAGCTATGCGCCCGGACGCGAACAGGTAGCCCTGTTTGCGCCCAACCTGCTGTGGCTTGGGGTGCTGTGTGGCTGGGCGTTTGGAGACTCCATCCGTGTGCAGCGGGAGAGACGGTAGCTCCTAAGGGATGACCTTTAGCGCCTGCCCGTCATAGTCGAAAAGGAGCGCAGCGATGCGGTTTTGCCTACTGCCACGCGCGGAAACGGGGAAAACCCTCACGCCCGAAGAGTCCGGAAGTTTGTCACACGACAGCCGCAGGAATATTTTCCAAAATAATTGCATTAACCCGCGAAAACACGTGTTTTTGCAACGGGGATGTGATACAATATGGCGAAGCTAAATGTTAGCGTGATAGAAGTAGCCGTGACGCATCAGGGTTAACCACGCTGTTCCGACCGGTGCCGGGTAAGAGCAGCAGGCCATCCCTGAAAACAAGGAGGAATCTCGATGAGGCTCAAATCTTTCAGGCTTCTGCCTGCGGGATGGGCGATGGCGATGCTGCTCCTCACCGTTCAGGCACCGCTTTCGCACTCACAGCAGGCGAAGCAGTCCCCTCCCCCTTCGGGAGGCTTTCCCTTCATGCCGGGTAGCCCGCTGGATATGCTGCTGGCTATCCCCGGTCTGGATCCCCCCTTGCAGTATCAAACCTCTGTGGCGCACACCCGCCCCGAAAAAGCCAACGCCAACCGACCTGTCGGTCCTGCGTATGTGCGGGAAGGACTGGGGCTGGGCAACGAGGGTGTGGTGCAAGCCGGTCGCTTCCCTCTGCCTTTCGGCACCAAAGGCGAGAGGGTCGCGCTGGCGTTTTTGAGCGGAGAGTACGTGCCCCCCGAGGGCGAGAAGCTGCAGCCCGCGCTGGCGCAGCTGGCGCAGTCTACAGCGCTCTCGGCGCAGGGCATGGATGCGAAACGCGCGGTGTACGCCTTCATTCTGCTCAACGACAGGCTGGATGAGGGCATGCAGGCGTGGCTGCAGGAGCGCGGGGTGGAGCTGTTCGGCTTCTACCCGCACAACGCCTACCAGGCGCGCATTCCGGTAGACGCGCTGAACGCCGTGTCGGCGCATCCGCAGGTGCGCTGGGTCGGTCAGCCCTACCCCCTCCAGAAGCTGGACCCCGAACTGCTTCTATTTATGGGCGGGCAGACCAGCGAGCGCATCGGGCTGTATGTCAACCTCTTCGCGCCCGATGAGGGCGCACGCGGGGCGGTGTCCGCGCTGGTGGCGGAGACAGGCACCTACGACCCCTCGTTGGCGGTGATGTATGTGGAGGCGGACGCTGCTTCCATCAACCGCCTGCTGGACATAAACGCGGTGCTGTTTGTGGAGCCGGTGCGTCCCGCATACGCCATGCACACCGAGTCACAGGCGTCCATCAGCGCGGACCTGCTGTGGTATTACCAGCACGACGGACGTCCCGAGGGCGGACGCCCCATCAAGGCGGGGGTAATGGACACGGGGCTCAGCTTCCACTGGGACCTCAACAACATCTGGGGAGGCACCGCCGGCTATAACCGCACCACTGAGACCAACTGGTGGGACGACGTGCACGGTCACGGCACGCACGTGACGGGCACTTTTATGGGCGAAGGCGGCATTCAGGCACGCTATCGCGGTACGGCGCAGGGGCTGCAGGATACCAACGTGGATGGCTATGACCTCCTCATCAGCAAGGTGTTCCGTCGCGCAGCGGACGGGCGCGGTGTCGCGGAAGGCAACTCGGTGTACGAGGGTTTGCTGGATATGCAGGGACGTGAAGCACGCTACAGCCGCCAGGTGTTCAACTACAGCGGTGGTTCCAGCGGCACGAACCTCGCCGGTACGGATGCGCAGTCCCGCAAGGTGGATGAGATTTTCCAGCAAAACATCGTGCCGGTGATTGCCGCGGGAAACGACGGTCCTGGTGCGAACACCATCAGCGCCCCCGGCGTGGCGAAGGGCGCGTTCACCGTCGGCGCGATTTACGACGACGACCCGAACTATGTAGACCGCGTGACGGACTACTCGTCGAGAGGCGCAACGGGTGACGGTCGTGTAAAGCCCGACGTGGTGGCGCCCGGCTCGTGGATCGATTCTCTGAGCAACACGAACAATTCTGGTTACAGGTACGGCTGGAGCGGCACCTCGATGGCTACTCCGCATGTCGCCGGGTTGGTGGCGGGCATGATCGGGCATTACAACTTCCCCGCGTGGGCGACCAAAGCGGTCATCCTCGCCAACACGATTGACCTCGGCGTCAGCTCCGCCGCTCAGGGACGGGGCAAGGTCGACGCCATGCTCTCGCATTACAACGTGGACGGCTGGTGGCACGTGTGGTGGTGGAACAACGGCGGTACTGGCGACCTTCGCACGGTGGACTTCAACCTGCCGCAGACCGCCACCTTGCTGCGCGTGGTGCTGGTCTATCCCGACGCTCCCGCCCCATCGGGTGGTAGTGTCGCCCTCAAGAACGACCTCGACATCTATCTGGATAGAGCCCCCTTCTCCAGCGGCGCCACCGGGGAGTGGTCTTCCCTCTCCTCGCGGGATAACGTAGAGGTCATCACCATCACCAATGCGGGTGCGGGTGACTACCGTATCAAGGTGTACACCTACGCGCAACGCGAAGGTTCTTCGCAGTCGTGGTCGGTGGCGGTGCGCGCGGTGTATGGAGCGGTCAACCCGAATATCACGCAGGTCTTTCAAACCCCTGTGGCGGTGAAGCCGAATGTAGATTTCGACGTCATCGGCTGGGCGCGCGCCGACTCCTTCGTGGCGTCGGGTGTGTTCGGGGACATCTCCCTGCTCAGCTCGGGCATCAGCCGCAACAGCATGACCTACGTGCGGTACGCCCCCAACGGCGCAGAGGAGAGTTTCAATCTCGGCAATCTCTCCGGTATGAATCAGGGCAACATCCCTGCCGGCTACTGGCGACGCCTCGTGTGGAACCTTCGCGGTACCAGCGAAGGCAGCAAGAGCGTCCGCTACCGCGTGCGCTCCATCAACGGCGCCGACGGGAGTGTCACCAACACCATCATCGTGGACGGTACGAGCCCGACCAACTGGCAGGACTTCTGGCCCGACTGGGCGAACACCTCCGCGCCTTCCTGCTGGATCAAGGTGCGGGACGAGCTTTCCGGACTGAACACCAGTGCGCTGTACTACTGGTACTGGACGGCTGGCACGGGGACACAGGGACCGTTCGCATGTAGTACCGTCGCTTCGAACGGCAGCACCGCGCTGGAGTGGATCTACGCCGCGAGCGTGCCCTTCAATCAGGAGGGCGGTAGCGGCGAGAACCAGGTCTACTTCCGCGCCTACGACCGTGCAGGCAACTACAGCGACAGCGGCTGGCAGGTCGTTAAGATCGACACCACTATCCCGCAGGACTGGCAGAACTTCTCCGTGACCGACGTGGGCAGCACCGGGCTCACGCCGACCTGCATCGTGCAGGTGCGGGATATCCTGTCGGGGTTAAGTATCTCCAGTGGGGGCTGGTATCGCTATTCTACGGATGGAGGATCGACGTGGAGCGGGTGGCAGTTGGGCACGATCACGGGTTCGGATGGCACCAACGCCTTCCAGACCATTAGCGCGCCGAACGTGCCCTTCAACCAGCAGAGCGCGTCTGTCAACCGTATCCAGTTCGCGGCTCGCGACGTGGCGGGCAACTGGTCATACAGTCCCAGTTACACCGTGGCGACCAGATACACCACTTCGCTGACAGTAGACAATGCGTCCGGCACCATCGGTCACTCGGTGGTACTGCGAGCCACGCTCCGGCGCGTTTCGGATAATGCGGTGCTGGCAAGCAAAACCGTACAGTTCAACGTGGATGGCAGCAACGCCGGCAGCGCGAACACCAACAGCTCAGGGGTCGCCTCCCGCGCGTGGACGGTGACGGCAGGCGTGCTGGGCAACGTGCCGATGAGCGCGTCATTCGGTGGCGACGCCGATTACCACGGCAGCTCCGGCAGTGCCACCTTCCGCCGATATGCCGATACCACCGTCTCGGTAGCCGATGCGTCGGGCACGCGAGGCTCCTCCGTGACGCTGAGCGCAACCCTGCGCCGAGCACACGACGGCGCGTTGATTGTGGGACGCACCCTGCAGTTCAAGGTGGACGGCTCGGCGGTAGGCAACGCCACCACCAACTCCAGCGGCGTCGCCAGCATCGGCTATACCATCCCCGCAGGCGCAGCACTTGGCGCGCACACCATCGAGGTCGTCTTCGCCGGGGATGACCCGCTCAACCCCAGCAGTAGCACCGGCACGCTCACCGTGGCGGCAAGCACTCGCAAGGTCAGCGGTACGGTGGACCTGCAGGACTTCAGCGGAGACCCCAGTACTGTCTCGGTCACCATTGAAATCCGCAACCCGGGTGACACCAGCCCGTTGGAGACACACGTCGTCACCCTGAACGGCAGCAGCCAGTACTCTTTCAATACCACGCGCAACGGCACGTTCGACGTGGCGGCGAAGGCGTCGCACTGGCTGCGACACACCCGCCCGAGGGTCGCCATCACCGGCGATGTCACCGTGGACTTCAGCGTGGTCAACGGCGACGTGGATGGCGATAACGAGGTGACGCTATTCGACTTCGGTGAGCTGGTGGCAGCCTTCGGCAGCCTGCCGGGCGACAGCAACTGGAACCCCAGCGCCGATTTGGACGGAGATGACGAGGTGACGCTATTCGACTTCGGCATCCTCGTGCGCAACTTCGGCGCGATTGGGGACGACTGAGAAGCAACAGGGATGCCCTGCACAGGGCATCCCTCAACACCACGAAAGGAGAAACCAACGATGAAAGTTCGCCTTTTGCCCGTGCTGGCGATGCTTACCATGACCGTAAGCGCGTGGGCACAAACCAACTGGAGTTTCAAGTGGAACCAGCCGTATACGTGGAAGCTCGCTTCCCACGAGTCGCGCGTGTTCAGCTGCGAGCAGCCCCGCCCCCTCGAGAAAGTGGCGATGGATGACTGGGTTTGCACCAAAACCGGCCCCATCGTGCGGGTGAGCTGGTGGGGCGTGTTGCTCAATGCGGCTCAGTACAGCAAACGATGGAGCTACTACATCGCCATCTACCGTAACATTCCCGGCACCTGTCAGCCGGCGCCAGAACCGATTTACCGCACTTGCATCCGCCCCGACGTGATCCGCTACACCGGCAGATGGGACTGCACGCAGAAGCGGGTGTTCTACTTCTCCGCCCGCCTGCCGACGCCCTTCATGCAGCGTGCTGAGGAACACTACTGGGTCCAGATCTCGGAGTCAGACAAGGAGAGCGCGCGCCCCGAACAGGAGGACTTCCGCTGGTCGGCGCATCGGGAAGTAAAGCTGTGCCCTGCAGGGCAGTTTCCCCCGTGGACGCAGCCGCTCATCGACGCCTGCGACGGTGGGAGAGACGACCTGGCGTTTCGGCTCTATTCACGCAGTATCACGGGACATGTCAACAGCGATGCCTATGTCGGCAAACGTTATGCCACACTGGAAATCCGTACCCCTGACGGAGAAATCGCCGATGTGCAGCACGTGGAACTGGACGAGGACGGCGATTTCGAGGCCGACCCTGACGTGCCGGACGGCAGCTATGACCTGGTGCTCTTCTTCGGTAGCGCGTTGCCTGCGGTGCAAAAGGACGTGGAGATGGGAGACGGCAGCGTTCGGGAGCTGAGCTTCTTCGACATCTTCTTCGGCGACCTGGACGGTGACGGAGAAGTGAGCCTGTTCGACTTCGGTATTCTGGTCAGGAACTTTGGACGGATGGTGGAGGAGTAAAACCCTCGGCTTCAATCTGGCAGGGACGGGTAAGTTGCTTACCCGTCCCCGTGCCGCACCCCCTGCAACCACGCTCTGTCCCGCAGGAACGCCCTCTCTCGCTGGCGAATTTTTTGGAAGGCACCGCGTTACCCGGTGAAAACCACGATCGAGTTGTAAACAGCCGTAATGTGTCATTCCTGGTGCATCCTTTGTTATTCTGGGCGAATTAAGGACTCTCGGAAAGCATCGATGGGCAGAAACGAGATGCTTCGCTGACGCTCTGTTAGTATAGACGTGGGAAAGAGAACATGATACACTCTTTCCACACACCGCCGAGGGGCTGGGACGTTCT
>JAIMBJ010000029.1 GCA_023511455.1 Bacillota bacterium | reverse complement strand
ACAGGGCGTGGGCTATGGTGGCTTCGGCGGGGGGGGTTTGGGCGTTGGGGGCGGGGGCGGTGGGGGCTTCAACCGCGGTGGCTTCGGCGGTGGCGGCTGGGGCGGCGGCTTCAACCGCGGTGGCGGCTGGGGCGGTGGTGGCTTCAACCGCGGCGGCGGTTGGGGCGGTGGCGGCTGGGGCGGACGCGGCGGTTTCTGAGCGTCTGTTCCGGCTCCCCGCCGGACTGTCTTTACAACCAAACGATCTGTAACGAGTAAAAGGAGGACAGAGGTTCATGACACTCCGTAAATGGCGGAACGTCGCATTGCCTTTGATGGTGGCATGTGCTGTGTGGGGTGTGTGGGGTTCGCTTCCGGCGGCGAGTGCCCCCCGTGCGCAGGGAAATATGCCGCTGTTGAGCCTTACACTGGTTGACGCGGAGTTTCGTGACGCAGTAAACATGTTGATGCAGCGCAGTGGGGCCAGCATCGTGCTGGAACCCAGTGAAAAGCCCTATCCGCGTGTCAACGTGAATTTGATTGACATGCCACTGGATAAAGCACTGGAGTACCTGGCACGTTCAGCGGGTGCACGGGTGCGTCGTACGGAAGATGGAGTGTTTATCGTTGGACCGCAGGGCAACGACACCGAACCCGCTGTTGCAGCACAACCGCAGGAGCCTGTACCCACACCTGCGCCTGCGCCGGTGCGAGTGCGCACGGAAAAGATGAAACTGCAGTACATTAACCCCAGCGAGTTTCTGAGACAGCTGCGCACAGACCCGACGATTGTGGGCATGGACTGGGCGGCTCAAAACAGTGGAGCTCTGCTGAAGCACCTGATGGATGCAACGCGCACGGGCATGCGTCCGTTGATACAGCCTCAGCCCATTCTGCCTACGCCTTCGCCAGTGCCAACTGCCCCGACAAATACGAGTGAGGGAAGTACAGCGGGGCACACGTCAGCACCCAATACCGGCTTTGACCAGCGTGGCGCCTTCGGCGGCGGTATAGGCTTTGGCATGGGCGGGCAGGTCGGCGGCTTCGGCCAGCCCGGTGCTGGCGGTATCGGCGGGTTTGGTCAACCCGGCGTTGGCGCTGGTGGGCTCGGTGCTGCCGCTGGTGGGCAGCTGGTGCAACTGAGCGACCAGGCTCGCATCATCGCCGTGGACGTGGATAACTCCCTGATCGTTGTCGGCACGGACGAAGATATCGAGAACATCCGCCGTTTCATCCGCTTGCTGGACGTGGCGCCCAAGCAGGTGGAAATCAAGGCGGAGTTCGTGACTGTGAAAGTCAGCGAGGTAAGGCAGTTCGGGATCGACTGGCTGGTGCAGCAGCTCAACACGCAAGCAGGAAACGTGCCGGGCACCTTCGCCACGGGCGGCAACATCTTCATCCGCTACAGCGCGGGCAACCTGGTCACCGAACTGCGTACCGCTATGTCCAATGCGCGTGGTCGTGTGATCCAGGCACCGGTGGTGACAACGCTGAACAACACGCCGGGCTCTATCTTCGTGCAAACGGAAGTGCCTTTCGTCACCACAACGTTCACAACTCCTGGCCAGGGACAGGTGATTCAGGGGAGCCAGGTGAACTACGTGTCCATAGTGTCCGGCATGACGGTAACCCCGCGGATTAACGGCGACGGTACCATCACCCTGTTCATCCCGTTGCAGCTGTCGGATATTACCGGCTCGGTGCGGTCGCCAGATGGCAGCACGTTCCCGATAGTTAACAGTCAGTCTATCTTCACCACGCGGCGCGTGCCGAGTGGCCAGACGGTGGTTCTGGGCGGATTCATCCGGCGCAGCGAGGATACCTCGGTGGCGAAGTTCCCCATCCTTGGCGACCTGCCGTGGATTGGGCATCTGTTCCGCTCCACCAACCTGTCGCAGGACGATACCGAGCTGCTCATCTTCCTGACGCCTCGTATTCTCGAGGATACTGGCGCACCGACGATAGGCGTAACGCCCTAAGGTTCCGACCATTGCTCGTTACGGATCGGCGCGGGGGTACTCACCCCCGCGCTTCTCGTACGCTGATGCGGTACAGGTCGTTTCCAAACGTCGCACTTATCGGTTTCATGGGCACCGGCAAGACCTTGCTGGGGCAGATGCTGGCACGGCGGTGGGGATGGCAGTTTGTCGACACCGACGCACTGGTGGAGCAAAAAGTGGGATACAGTGTGGCGCAGATTTTCGATCGCTTCGGAGAGGAATATTTCCGCCAGCAGGAGACGGAGGTGCTGCGCAGTTTGGAGAACCAGCATCGGCTGGTGATTGCTACCGGCGGAGGAGTGCCCACGCGCGCGGAAAATGTATGCTCTCTGCGCCGACACGCCGTTATCGTGTTGTTAACGGCACAGCCGGAAGTGATTCTGCAGCGCGTTCAGCCAATCCACACGCGCCCGAAGCTGGCTGCTGCTGCCGACCCACTGGCGGAGATACGCCGATTAATGTCCGAACGCGAGACCGCCTACGCATGTGCCGACATCCGTGTGGATACCTCTACGCTTTCACCGGAACAGGCGGTGGAACGCATCGAGGAGCTGGTTCGAAGATGGCAACCGACAAACCTTACCTGACGCTTCACGTCCGCCTGGGCGAACGCAGCTACCCCATCAGCGTCGGTTCTGGAGTGCTGCAAAGTGCGCCGGCGCAATTGTATGCTTTGCAACCTTCGCAGATAGCTCTCATTACCCATCCCCATCTCGCACAGTGGTATGGTGAATCTCTGAAAGCCTCTCTGGAGCAGCAAGGAGTTCCCGCCTGTCTGCTGACGGTTCGCCCCGGCGAGCGCACGAAGCGATGGGGTGTCGCCGGTCGCCTGCTTCGACAGATGGCGCAAAGGGCTCTGGACAGGCGTTGCATCGTGGTTGCGCTGGGGGGAGGAGTTATCGGCGACCTGGCAGGTTTTGTGTCAGCCTGCTATCTGCGCGGTGTGCGCTACGTTCATATCCCCACCACACTGCTGGCACAGGTGGACTCCAGCGTAGGGGGCAAGACAGGGGTGAACCTTCCGGAAGGTAAAAACCTGGTGGGAGCATTCCACCAGCCTTCGCTGGTATTGATAGATACCGACACCTTGAAGACGCTACCCCGCCGCCATTTTCGGGCGGGCTTAGCAGAGGTTTTGAAGTATGGTATAATCGCAGACGCAGCGTTATGGCAGCTGGTAAGGGACGAGTCCGGCAACCTGCGGCAGGGGCACAGCTCACGCCTTGCCGACATTATCCATCGCTGTTGCGAGATTAAAGCGAACATTGTCTCGGAGGATGAGACCGAACAGGGTGTCCGGGCTATCCTGAACTTCGGGCATACGGTGGGACATGCGCTGGAATCCGTCATGGGCTATGGTCGCCTTTTGCATGGCGAGGCGGTGTCTATCGGTATGGTCTCTGCTGCGCTGCTCGGTGAATCGCTGGGTATCACGCCTATCGGAACGGCGGAGGAGATAGCGAACGCATTGCGGTCTCTGGGCTTGCCGGTTGCACTCCCCCGCGGTGTGGAGTTTGAATCTCTGCTGAGCGTCATGGCACGCGATAAGAAAGCGCGCGATGGGCAATTGCGTTTCGTATTGATAGAGCGTATCGGGCAGGCACGTTTGCCGATTGTGGTGAAAGAGAAAGAGGTGCTTCACGCGCTGAGCGTGCACCGCCAGAGGTTCAACCCGGAGGCTGCGCCATGAACACCAGCCGCTGGCAAACGCCGCTGGACCTTGCGGGAGGCCTGTGGGTGATAGCAGTGGTGGTGGTTTTTCTGGGGCTTCCCTATGGCTTACCAGAGGTCAGCGTTTCGGTTTTGGAGAAGATATACGCGCTGTATCTGATAGCCGGGGTGGTGTGGCTGGTGCGTCGTTTCACCTCTTCTGGAAGTGTGGTTAAGGGGGCAAAAGGGCGTGATTAGTCGCGTACTGGCAGGGCGATATGAGCTGCTGGAGAAACTGGGGGAAGGAAGCCTCTTCGCCGCCTATCGCGCCAGAGACCACGAAACGAATGCACTGGTTACCGTTAAGCTGCTGTTGCCTGCCTTTGCCGACGATAGCGCGTTGATGAATGCATTGAAGCAGTGCTTTTTGACCACTTCATCTCTCAATCATCCGCGCATCGCTCGCATCCTGCAGGTCGCTGAGCATGAAGGGCAGCTGGTGCTCGTCACCGAGTTCGTGCGAGGCATTAACCTGAAGGAGCGTATTCGCCGGGTGGCTCCTTTCACGCTGTCGGTAGCCGTCGACATCGCTCTTGCGGTAGCGGAGGGACTGGAGGGGGCCCACCGTGCAGGAATAGCACACGGAGACCTGCGTCCGCACAATATTATTGTGTCGCAGGAAGGGTTGATTAAGATTACCGATTTTGGTTTGTTACCCGCGTTGCAGGCTTCACCGTTGGCGCAAACGGCGTGGCTGACTCGCGCGGCGCCTTACCTGCCGCCAGAGGTTTCTGAGGGCTGGCACGTGACGCCCTCAGCGGACGTATATGCACTCGGTGTCATACTGTTTGAAATGCTCACGGGTGGCGTGCCATTTCCTGCCGATACTCCGGTGGCAGTCGCGTTGCGACATGCGAAGGACCCTCCCCCCAGCCCGCGTGCGGTGAATCCGGGTGTTCCCAGAGCAGTGGAGGGTATCGTGCTGAAGGCGATGCAGAAGCTACCGGAGCAGCGCTACCCCGATATGGGCTCGATGCGCCACGACCTGCGGGCGGTGCATGACGCTTTGCGTTTCGGTAAGCCGTTGTCGTGGTCGCCGCTGGAGCGCGCGCCGGAAAGTATGGAGCCCGTTTCCGCCACCCGTTCAACGCGCCCGGCGGAGACGGAAGACACCGAGATGCGCTTTATCAAGAACGCTTTTCGTGCGCTGACGGTGCTCGCCGGGCTGATGGTGATTGCCATCGTCGCGGTGTTATTCTGGATAACCCGTCCGGTCAAAGAGGTACCTGTTCCCGACCTGCAGGGTAAGCCTCTGGTGGAAGCGCGGCGCCTGGCACAGGACGCGGGGCTGGACCTGGTCATACGGCAGGAAGATCACAACGAACAGTTCCCCGCAGGGACGGTGTACCTGGTGCAGCCTGAACCGGGCACGACTGTCAAAGCAGGGGCGCCGGTGCAGGTGTGGGTCAGCAAAGGCTCTCGTCGGGTAGAAGTTCCGAACGTTCAGGGTTTGAGCGAGGCGGATGCGCGACAGAGGCTGGTAGAGGCAGGGTTGCAGGTGGGAAAGGTCGAGGAGAGGTCTCACCCCACAGCCCCTGCAGGCACGGTGCTTTCGCAGACGCCTGCGCCCCAGCAAAAGGTGAACAGGGACGCGCCGGTGGACCTTGTCGTCAGTAAAGGTCCGGCACTACCAGCCGTACCTGAAGAGGGAGCGGAGCGGGGCTTCGAGCTGGTTATCCCTGTAAAAGGTGCGCCCAATGAGGTGGTGCAGGTGCGCTTGGAGGTGCAGGACGCTCTCGGGGTGTACACTATTCTGGATGAACCGCACACTGGGGGTGAACAGGTCATCGTTCCTGTTCGGGTACGGGGGCGTAACATTGTGTTCCGTATCTATTTCAATAACCAGCTGGTACACGAGGAGGTACGCCCATGAGCAGTGCGCCTCGTGTGCTGATAGCTCCTTCCCTACTCTCTGCGGACTTTGCGAACTTTGCCGAAGCGGCGCGCGCCGCGCGTGAAGCGGGTGCCGAGCTGTTGCACTTTGACGTGATGGACGGCGTTTTTGTGCCGAACATCACTTTTGGGGCACAGACGGTGCGGGCGTTGCGCCATCACTCGGATGCCATTTTCGATGTGCATCTGATGATTGTTCAGCCGGAGCGTTACATCGAGGAGTTTGCGCAGGCGGGAGCGGACATCATCACCGTCCACGCCGAGGCGTGCGTGCACCTGCAGCGGGTGCTGGCGCAGATTCGGGAGTGCGGAGCGCGTGCGGGCGTCTCCCTCAATCCTTCCACCCCTCTGAGTGCCATCGAATACGTCATTCCCGATATCGACCTGTTACTGATTATGACGGTCAATCCGGGTTTCGGGGGTCAGCGGTTTATCCCTGAAATGCTGCGCAAGATCGCACATGCCCGCGCCATGCTGGACGAGGCAGGTAGTGAAGCGTGGCTGGAGGTGGACGGCGGCATCAACAGGGTAACGACGCCGATGGTGGTGCGGGCAGGTGCACGGGTGCTGGTGGCAGGGTCATCGGTGTTCGGGCACCCGGAAGGGGTGCGGGCAGGCGTCGAGGAACTGCGCAGAGCCGTCTGGGAGGTAATTGAAAGGGTGTGAGGCAGTGTGTGGCTGACTGCAGCTGTGCTGATTGTCTCCGTGGTGTTTCTCGGTCGCGAAGCGCTGGCAGTGCGAAGGGGTCTCAGCTCGCACCGACGTTTCACCGTGCGGCTGATTGGCTGTGTGCTTTTGCTGTCGCTGGCTCTGGTGCTGCAGTTCAAAGAGGCTATTTTGCTGTCGGCAGGTGAGGCAAGCGGCGGCGCGCGCCTGCTGCGTCTTCTGCAGTTTTCCGTTGGAGTGCTGGTGCTGGTGACCGCACTGGTGCTGGTGGCTTTGATAGATGCACGCGAAACACTACAACGCTATGTGCATGAGCGCAGACAGATAATTGACGAACTGTTACAGACTCCTTCCTTGCCTTCCGAGCCATCTTCTGACGGCAAACGCGATGAGAGTACCACTTGAAGAGATATTCATGCGCCGTGCGCTGTCGCTGGCACAACGAGGGTACACTGCTCCGAACCCCATGGTGGGAGCGGTGCTCGTCAAAGATGGGCGCGTGGTGGGCGAGGGGTATCATCGGCGGGCGGGGATGCCTCATGCGGAGGTAGAAGCGCTGCGACGCGCTGGCGAGAGCGCACGTGGTGCCACCCTGTATGTGACACTGGAACCATGCAGTCACTGGGGACGCACTCCGCCGTGCGCCGAGGCGCTGATTGAGGCAGGGGTTCGCTGTGTGTACGCCGCCATGCAGGATCCAAACCCCCTGGTGGCGGGCAGGGGCTTCGAGAAGCTGCGCAAGGCAGGTATCGAGGTGCAGGTAGGTGTGCTGGAAGAACGGGCGCGCCAGCTGAACGAGATATTCGTGAAGTACCATACAACGGGGATGCCTTTTGTGACTGTCAAGGCGGCGATGTCTTTAGATGGCAAAATCGCCACCCATACGGGCGACAGCAAGTGGATTACCGACGAGCCCGCCCGTCGGCTCGTGCATCGGCTTCGTGCCCGGCACGACGCCGTGATGGTGGGAATCGGCACGGTGTTACAGGATGACCCTTTGCTGACCGTGCGCCTGCCCCGGATGAAGGAGACTTTGCATCGTCTGCGGGTGATTGTGGACAGCCGACTGCGCTGTCCTGAAGAGGCACAGGTGCTGCGTGTGGAAGATTGTCCCACGCTTATCGTCACCACTGCATCTGCACCGCCAGAGAAAATCGCCCGTTTGAGGGAGCGGGGAGTAGACGTGGAGGTACTGCCCGACGAAGGAGGGCAGGTAGACCTTAATGCCCTGATGAAGTCGCTGGCGCAACGTGGAGTAACCGGCGTGCTGTGCGAGGGCGGGGGAACGCTGATAGCCAGCCTGTTCGCGAAGAGGCTGGTGGATAAAGTGGTGTTTTTCTACGCGCCGCGCATCATCGGCGGGCGAACCTCCCCTACCGCCGTGGAGGGAGAGGGTTATGCGCTTGTCGAGGAATGCCTGCGGCTGGATAGGGTACACTGGAGAAAAATCGGGCAAGACATGATGGTGCAGGCGTATCCGGTTTGGGAGGACGATTCGTCATGTTCACCGGCATCGTGAGGGAACTGGGCAAGGTGGCGCAAGTGGAGGCAAGCGCGGATGGCGCGCGCCTGACGATACATGCCCCCGAAACCGCTCCCGGCGTGCAGGTCGGCGATAGCGTGGCAATCAACGGAGTGTGCCTGACTGTTGTTCGCAAGGAAGGAGAGCGGCTATGGTTCGAGGCGGTTCAGGAGACGCTAAGGCGCAGTAACCTGGGTGCACTGAAGCCGGGAGACAGGGTGAATCTGGAAACCGCACTGCGTGTGGGCGATGCTATGGGCGGGCACTTTGTGCAGGGGCACGTGGATACCACCGGCGTGGTGCAAAAACTCGTGCCTCAGGGCAATGCGGTGGTGATGGTTATCGGTGTGGATAGAGAGTGGATGCGCTATCTGGTTCCTAAAGGCTCGGTAGCCGTAGACGGCGTGAGCCTGACGGTCGTGGAAACGGGCGCCAGTGATTTCAGCGTATGGCTGATCCCACACACTCGCAAGGTCACCACGCTGGGTCTGCGGCGGGTGGGAGATGAGGTCAACGTGGAGTTCGACATGCTGGCGAAGTATATCGAGCGATACCTGGAGACCCGGCGTGAGGGCGCCGGGGTGGATATGGATTTGTTAAGGCGGACGGGTTTCGTGGAGTAGGATGGTGGTTCTTCCGTTCTCCAAAATGCACGGTGTGGGCAATGATTTCGTCGTGGTGGCGGAGGAGAGCGTTTCCTCGCTTTGCCTGTCTGACCTGGCGAGGCGTCTGTGCCGACGCCGGTTTGCCATCGGCGCGGATGGTTTGCTGGTGGTTGGGCGAGGTAAGAGCCATGCCGTGCGGATGCGTATGTTCAATCCCGATGGCACTGAAGACATGTGCGGAAACGGCTTGCGGTGTGTGGCGAAATGGGCAGTTGTGCATGGGCTGGTCGCAGGGAGCCGTTTTGTGGTGGAGACCATTGATGGCGACAAACAGGTGGAGCTGTTGTCCGATGGCAGGGTAAAGGCGGAACTGGGAGAACCTCACCTCGAGCCGGAGCGCGTGCCGGTGCTGGCTGAGACCTATCCGGTCATGAATCTGCCTGTCGCGACGTCGCGAGGCGTCATCCACGTGACGTCTCTTTCCACCGGCTCCACGCATAGCGTGATATTTACCGACAGTCTACCCGACGACGAGCGGTTCCTGCGCGATAGTCCTTTAATCGAAAACCACCCTCTGTTTCCCCAGCGCACCAGTGTGTTGTGGACGGTGGTGGAAAGCCCTTCCCGGTTGCGCATGCGCATCTGGGAGCGAGGAGCCGGGGAGACTTTAGCGTGCGGAACCGGAGCCTGTGCGGCGGCAGTAGCGGCGCAACTGCACGGGCTGGCAGGGGAATCGGTGGAGGTGTACTCCCCCGGAGGTGTGTTGTATGTGCAGTGGCGACCCGGCTCGCCGGTGACTTTGACCGGTGCCGCTGAGCTGGTATTTGAAGGTTGTTATCCTTTGAGCGAGGTGGAACCATGAGCAACTGGCGCGAGAAGGGCACTCCCGAACCCATCGCGGCGTTGAACAAAGTGCCGTTGCGGGAGTGTGGCGAGCCGCTGGTGGACATTCGCAAAGCCTGCCCGCGAGTTCGTGTGGCGCGGAAGTGTATCCCTTTCCTGCGGGCGACGGTAGCGGAGATGCTCAACCGTGCGCAGGAATCGCTTCCAGCGGGCTATCGGTTGCGCGTGACGACCGCCTACCGTACCCTCGATATGCAGCGTGAGCATTACGAGCGCTACTTCAACCAGCTGCGCGAGCAGCATCCCGAATGGAGCTATGCCACCCTGCGCCGTATGACCAACCGCTTCTTCGCGCCGGTGGACCAGAAAGCACCGCCCGGACACTGCACCGGTGGAGCAGTGGATGTGCAGCTGCTGTTGCCAAACGGCAAACCGGCGGACGTTACGTCCCCGTTCACTGGCTGGCAGGCAGCTCCGACGTGGATAGAGGGTCTGACACCTGAAGCACATCGCAACCGTATGATTCTGGTGGAGGCGATGCTGGGAGCGGGTTTTAGCAATTGCCGCGATGAGTTCTGGCACTATTCGTATGGCGACGCCGCATGGGCTGTGCGGGTGGGGGCGCCGTATTGCATTTATGGACTTATCGATTTGCCACCCGAGTGGCAGAAGCGTGTACGTAAATAAGCAAAACAAGAAGCCCCAAGCCAGTGCTTGGGGCTTTCCAATGCTGTTGTTCTCCTGTCAAGAAGCTGCTTTTTGCGGTATCACCAGTCCCAACTGCTCTCCAATTTGCAGAGCCTGTTCCGCGTCGCGCTCGTATAAGGATAACCAGTATTGCATGTTACGCTCTTTGACGTAATCTACTGCGCTCGCCGGAACGTAGACCGAGACCAGTTGCCAGCTTCGCGGGAACAACAGCGATACCCGGCGCTCTGCCTCCATGCCACACCTCCTTTCCCGCAGTCGCTGCGCCGACTTCCGCTTTTTCAGACGCTCGATAAGCTGTCCATGTTCCCGAAAAATGCGTTCAGGTTCCCACTAACGTACGGGTTTTTCATCTGCATTATACAATACTTCTGCGGCGAAATCCAGCCAGATGAAAAAAAGCCCCGACGCTGCCGGGGCGAAACGCAGGAATGAAGGAGTGAGTGTCTGAACGGAAAGACGGTATCTGTCACCGGGCAAGCCGGTGCATCTTTTCGGTGTCCAGTTTTTTTGTTCACGCACTCCTGCGCAATGTTATATAGTGCAAGATTCGTGCCATTCGCGAGGTAGCACGAAAAACAGGTGGTTTCTTCAGGTGCTTGCAGCGGTACCGTCAGGAGTGGCGTTATGCTGTCCGCTGCCCCGTCACGAAGGACCTTCGCGGAGAGAGAAGTGGATATAGTATAAGCCTCTTTGGAAAGGAGACATTCCGCGTATGAAGACACGCCTGGCGGCAAGTAGACTCCGACCGGCTATCATCATCTCATGGGTGCTGGCGTTCATGCTTGTCCTGACACCCGCAAGGGCCATAGTGACAGGGGGTGACGTGTGGTCTGTGGTGGTCGGTAAAGCGGCTTCGCTCCCCGAGATTGGCTGTCCGGTAGTGAAGGATGAAGCTTGGGCATACGGATTCACTTCAGGGGGTGGCTGCGCCATCGAGCAGCAGCGAGGCTATGCTGTTTCTGGCGTTGCTGGATGGAGCGCCGGTTCACCTTTGCGCGGCGGAGGAATGCGTAGGGGAAGTGTGGCTGTGCTTGGAGAGCCTTCCTTCTGGGTATACTGAGAGTAGATTGCAGAGGAGGTGTGTGATGAGCGAGTGGCAGGTGCTGGTGATGGCTTACGGGACGCCACGCACTATAGAAGAAGTAGAGCCTTATTACACGCATATCCGTCGAGGACGCCCCCCTACACCAGAGCAGCTGGAAGACCTCGTGCGTCGCTATCAGGCGATTGGTGGGGTCTCGCCTTTGCAGGAGATTACCCTGCGGCAGGCGGCGGCGGTGGAGAGGGCATTGCGCCAACGCGGCTGGACAGGTCAGATGTATCTGGGCATGAAACACTGGCATCCCTTCATCGCCGAGGCGGTCGAGCAGATGGCGCGAGACGGTGTGCAACGGGCCGTGGGAGTAGTGCTGGCGCCCCACTACTCGCGAATGAGCGTCGGAACCTACATCGACTATGCCGAGCAGGCGCACCAGCAGGTTGCGCCCGGCATGGAGCTGCGCTACGTGGAACGATGGGGCAATCATCCCCTGTTTATTCGCGCAGTAGCTCAGAAGGTGCAGGAGGCACTGGCGGACTGGAAACCGCAAGAGACGATGGTGGTTTTCAGCGCGCACAGCCTGCCCGAGCGCATCCGGCAATGGGATGACCCTTACGAGCGCGAGCTGCTGGACAGTGCGCAAGCAGTGGCACGGCTTCTCGAATTGCCAAACTGGACCTTCGCCTTCCAGAGCGCGAGTGCCACCGGCGAGCCGTGGCTGGGCCCGGACATTCTGGAGCGTATCAAGGAGATAGCGCAGACCACGACTTACCGCCAGATGGTGTTTTGCGCGATTGGTTTCGTGGCAGACCATCTGGAGGTGCTTTACGACCTGGATATCGAGGCGAGGCAGAAGTGCAAATCGTTGGGGGTGCAGTATCGCCGCGCGGCCTCGCTGAACGATGACCCCTTGATGGCAGAAGCGGTGGCGGATGTGGTGCTATCGGTCATGCGATAAACGAAAAGCGGGGCTCACGCCCCGCTGAAGGTCGGCTGGCGAGCCAGGGCGGCTGTTCATAACCCCCCTGCTAAAACGGTTCGCCACACCGTTCATGGCAGATCGGGCTAAAACAGCCTAGCCCTCCCAATCACCTCGTTTGTCTGCCATAGGGCACCACCTCCTTTCGGAAGCAGTATGCCATATTTGCGAGGGTGTTGTCAATCGCGCACGAGGTGTACGGAAACGAACCTGCGTGTATCTTATTCTTGTGAAAGTCCCCACAGACCTTGACGCCTGTTCAAGCACGTGATATAATCTATCCGACATCCCCCGCGTGAGGAGGCAAGTAGCATGGAAAAGCGTGCTTTGCTATTCAAACGGCGGGGGGTATGGGTTGCGCTGCTCCTGTGGTTCGCCGCCCCTCTGAATGCGCAGCAAATCGTCACCGCTATTCACGTGCAATGGGATAATAACCTGAACGACAACCAGCCCTGGCAGTGCGTTACCACTGGCGAAGTGGCTAATCCGTGGTTCCACTTCATCGTTGCCTACAAGTTCCCCATCATCAACGTGATGGTGGACTGGGCGGAATTGCAAGAGCTCACCCAAGCCCACCCTGTGCAGCCAACCCGTCAGACCAGTTTCAGCCTTCAGAGTGGACTGCCTGCCGGATGCACCCGACCTCCAGTCAGCGACCCGCAGAACTGGAGCATCCGCTGGTGTGATATGTTTCCCATGATGGGGCCGTTTTTGCACAATGCGCCCTATCGGCTGACGGTGCAGTATCGGTATCTGGCAATAGTGGGTTACAATCCGATGCCGGTGTATCAGACATTTGGCCCCTTTCAGACCACCGTTGAGTTCAGTGTCCGTAACCTGGTGGTGAGCTCTTCAGACGAAGTGAGGGTGCTGAAGTGGGACCCGGACCGCCCGGAGGTTTGCGACACCACTTTTCGTTACAGTCTGGACAGTGCGCAGAGGCGGGACGCGCCGGTGCGTATCAGTATCTATTCCACAGACGGTGCAAAAGTGTACGAGGTGACAGAGCAGAAGGCTTGTCCCCAAACGCACACATTCAGTTGGGAAGGACTCACCGCTTCAGGTCAGCCCGCGCCGCCGGGGTTGTATGTGTTTGATGTAGAGGTGAATCCAAACGCCTATCCCTTTAGCGATGCCGACCGCCTCCGCAGCGAACGCATCAGTATCGGGGAACATGAGATTGAAATAGACAGCTTAGGACATTTTACTTCGCGATACATCATACGGAGCGGTAGAAATGCAGCGAGCGTTTGGAGCGAGGTGTACGCTCCCACGCTGGAGAGGATAGCCGGACCAGTATTCGGTCCGACACACGCCATACCGCCCGATGTCCCACCGGCGCCGCACGACTGGTGTTCTCTCACCACTGCGGTTAACCTGGAGTATTGTTCTCAGCAATCTTATCGCTTCTTGCTGTGGGCCCGAGATAGCTTCTCGGATCAAGACAAGGCACACCGCGAGAAGACTTGCCTAACTAACCAGAGGGTGTATCTCATTGGTTGGTTCGCGGGTTTTGGATTCCATTTCAGCCGCGGTAACTTTATAAGCGGTCTACCACCAATGCCTAGCGAGTTGGATTGCCGGAACATGCCGGGAGAAATTGCGCACATAGTGAAAGAGGTCGTTAAGCGCGACCCCGCAACTGGCAAGCTACAAGTGGTGCCTGGTTACTCCCCAAGGGTGGTGCTGCCTGGGGGACAAACTGGGAGCCTGATTTTTACCAACCCCATCGGGGCATCAGGATTTAAGATGAAATTGAATGAAGCAGTTCGGGGTCTGTCACCACGGTCTGGCATCGTGTACTATGCGGGCCACGGCGGCTTCGGAACGTTGATAGGATTCCCCGATCCTGCGCCGGAGTCTGAGGATGAGCTATTTGGCTTACCGACGCCGGGCATTCGAGTCACTGTAACACCGTTTGATCTGATACACCTTCACGCAGTTCGTGTATTCTATCTCAGCGCTTGCCAAACATGCACGGACTCATCTGGAAGCGGTCTTGTGGCGGCGATAGCCGCTCGTGGTGCCCAGGCGGTGGTTGGGTTCCACCGGTCTTTGCAGGGTCTAAAGATGCCGCCGGGGAAGGATGCCGACAAGGTTTTCTTTCGATCGCTTGCCGGAACCAAAGGGGTTTTGTTCGGCTTAGGTGCTCGCGAGGGTACAACTGTTGGACAGGCACTCGACCTAGCCTGGCAACAGTTAATCGCAGGTCCTCCAAGGCGGGGACAGACCTGGCGCGACTACTACGGCGTAGCCGGAAGTGCACCGAACCCGCTCAACGTAACCATCAAATAGTGGAGGGTCGCGATGAGATTACAATGTCTCCTAACAACCCTTGTTCTAGCAGCAGCCACTGTTGCCGCGCAGCCTCCGACGATGCTGACGCGCGAGCAGGCTGGGCAAATCCTGATGCAACTGCTTCAAGCAGGACAGTATCCAACCGATGTTGTCATCGGACTGAGTTCGTCTGAACTACCCGCAGGCTATGAGGTGCTGGAGTTTGACTGGGAAACACTTCGCCAACTGGCTCCCGAGGACAAAGACTATCCAACGATGACCACCATGAACGATGCGATGTGGTTTGATCTCAACACTCCATACGAGCACGCTTATTACTTTGGGGTGCGTTTTCAGCCGCTTGACGCAGAGGTGCTCGTTACCGTGAACGCCTGGACAGGGTATGTCTACCTGTATCCGTCCCCGCGACCGCTGGAGCCTTTTGTCACGAATTCGCAAATGGGTTTAGGAAATCTGCCTGTGCTCACACAAGAGCAGCAGCAAGAGCGCGCTCTGCAGATTGCCCGCGCGTGCTTGGGGGACGGCAGCCTGTTGGTGCGGGCGGTTTTCCCGTTAGAAGATGGAGCAGAGGTACCCTACGGGGAATGGGGCACGGCGTTTCTCATCTACAAGGTAGACTCCCAAACCTCTGCCGTCTTGCCGCAGATAGCGTGGTTAATCATTAACTCCCGCAACGGGTTTGTGGAAGAGGCGTTAGTTTACAATCGCCCACTGAGGGTTTCCACAGTTCCCCGCATTAACTACCTTCAAGCGATGGCCCTTGCCAGCAATTACATGAGCGAGATGGGTGTTCAGGTGGTGGAGTGGGTTACTCGCTATCCCAAAGAGGAATACTACCGCCAGCTGGGTATGCCTCTTTACTACGACTTCGGTTTATTTGTGGTGGAAGACGGCTTGCTGGAGCAACATCTGGTGTGGATGTTGCCGTGTGTGTGGGAATGGCAAGGGCATCGGTTCGGCAGTCTCGTTGGGGTGAATGCCCATACCGGCGAGGTGATGACCAGTGTTACGGCAAGTCTCATACTGAACGCAAGGCGGCAGCGCAAGAACTGGCAACAGCGTAGGGAACTGGAGGTTTTCGGGCTGAAACTGAACGGTGCCTCCGCCTATCTGTGGTTCTCGCCGATGCGTTTGGTCGCCAATCGTCTGTACATCCAGTCCCGCTTCGCGCGTTCGTTTGGGGCCGACTATCAAGACGGCAGGCTTTCTGGCAAGATGGGCATGCATCGCTTGAAGCCGTCGGATCGATTGCGTCGCAACGGTGTAGAGTATGTGCCTCTGCGCGACGTGTGCAAAGTGGCGGGCATCCGCTTAGGGTGGGACAACCAGCGGAAGGTGCCCATCCTGTACGCGGAGTGGCTGGATGTGAAAAGTCGGCTCCGAAGGCAATAGGACAGCGGTTCAACAAATCGGTGTATGCGCCGCCTTAAAATCGCGGGCAACGCAGGAATTGAACACCTCGGCGCCGGTTTTTAGCCTCCGAAGATGGCTTAGTCTTGCGTTGCCCGCAACTTCCAGTTGCGAGGGAGAGTGCATCTATCGAACACCCTCATCGCGCAGGTGCAGACGTACCTGTTCTACCAGTTCCACCGTCTGCGGCAGGGCGCACTCGGTGTCGGTGCACGGCTGGCAGGTGACCTTCGCCCGGATCTCTCCTGTGTCGGTGGTTACCTCGCCAATGCCGATAACCGGAACCACCACGCGCAGCTCCCCGCGATATACCGGCACCGGTTGCGCCGTTTCGCCCGTCTGCAGGGTGTCGGGTGGGGGGAACATTGGCTCGCCAAAAACCAAAGGCAGCGTGCTGGATATCTCGATGCGAGTAGGCACCAGGTGCTCGGGTACACCCTCCGCCCCGTGGATATGCCAGCCTCGCTCCATCAGGAAGCGAATCATCACGCCGCCCTCCATGATGTGCATCTCCACATGCACCGGTAAGCCCGTCGTAGAGATTGCAGGCTGAGCCGCTTCCGCTTCGGGAATCTCTTCCAGCTCGTCGCCAGCAAGTAGCAACAGCGCATAGATGAGGCTATCGGAACCCTGCGGGTATTTCTGGATAGGCGACCATAGCGAACGCAGGGTGCGGTAGGCGAAATAGGCATAGTTTTCTTCGCCGGTGATGCCGTACAGCTTTGCCAGCAGGCGCACTGCCGCGCCGTTTCCGCAGGGGAAGGAGCGGTCATGAACTTCCTTGACACGGGCAATAAGCCTCTCGTGGTAGTCCGCGGTGTTCACAAAGGCCTGATGCTCTTCGTCCCAGAAGTCGGCGATGGCGCGATTTGCCAGCCGTTTCGCTTCTGCCAGCCAGGTTTCGTTCTCAGTGGCTTCGAACAGCACCAGCAGACCTGCGCCCAGCAAGGCGTAATCTTCCAGATAGGCAGGTATCGCCGCCTCTCCATCGCGGTATCGCCGCAGTAGCCGTCCTTCCTCGTCGGTCATCTGTTGCAGGATAAAGCGTGCCGCCTCTTCTGCCGCCTGCACGTACTGCTCGTTTTCCAGCACCAGCCCGGCATACGCGAGGCTTTCTATCATCAGGCCGTTCCATCCTGCCAGCACCTTGTCGTCGCGCAGGGGAGGCACCCGCTGCAATCGCGCCTGCAACAGCATCTCGCGCGCTCCCCTCATTTTTTCCTGCAGATCCTGGGGCGTCATGCCCAGTTCAGCAGCGATTTCGTTCAGTGGAGCGCGCAGGTGTGGGATGTTCCTGCCGGTCAACTGTCCGCTGGCTTCCTCGCGATAGTTACCGTCGGGGCGGATGCTGTACACGTTGCAGAACAGGTCTGCCAGCGCAGGGGGCAATACCTGACGAATCTCGCCGAGCGTCCATGTATAGTATTTGCCCTCTTCGCCTTCACTGTCGGCGTCCGTCGCGCTGGCAAATGCACCGCCTTCCACTCGCATCTCGCGCAGCACCCAGTGGTAAATCTCCCTTGCCACCTCTGCGTAGTGCATGTTGCCGGTAAGGCTGTATGCCTCCGTGTATGCCCATCCCAGCTGCGCATTATCGGTGAGCATCTTCTCGAAATGGGGCAACAGCCACTGGGCGTCGGTGGAGTAGCGGTGGAAGCCCCCGCCGATGTGGTCTCGGATTCCGCCCAGCGCCATCGCGTCCAGCGTGCGCAAAGCCATCTGCAGAGCATCTTCGCTGTTCAGGTTCTCTCCCAGCCAGAAGAGCACGGGGAAGGCGGTGTTGGGTGGGAACTTGGGCGCGTTGCCGAAGCCGCCGTGTACAGGATCGAAGTGCTGGCGCATCTGTTGCAGGTAGCTGCCTGCGATATGCGGGTCGGGTTCGCCCTCCATCTGTTCGTATCGTGCAGCGGCAACCTGTTGTATCACTCCGGCAACTTCGCGCGCGGATTGCAGGACTTCATCGCGACGGTTCTGGTAGGCGTCGGCGAGCTGGCGGGCAATCTGCGCAAAGATTTCAGGGGGATAGTAGGTTCCCGCGAAGAAGGGCTCGCCCTCCGGCGTGAGGAACACGGACATGGGCCATCCGCCACGTCCTGCCAGCAACTGCACTGCTGTCATGTAGATGTCGTCGATATCGGGTCGCTCTTCACGGTCAACCTTGACACAGACGAAATTGCGATTGAGAATATCGGCGATGCGCGGGTCTTCGAAACTCTCGTGCGCCATCACGTGGCACCAGTGGCAGGATGAGTAGCCCACCGAGAGGAAGATGGGCTTGTCCTCGTTCGCCGCCCGTTCGAATGCCTCCTCACACCACGGATACCAGTCCACGGGGTTGTGCGCATGTTGCAAGAGGTATGGGCTCTTTTCATGGATGAGGCGATTGGGTTGCATGTTGAACGCTTCTCCTTCTTCCCGCGCGAGCGCGGCTGGTCTTATCGCTATTGTACCCTATTTTGAGGCTGGTTGACGGATGCAAAGGCGTTATCGGACGGGATGCTGGAACCCCACAGCCCCGGATGCACAGCCAACTCGCTGGGGCACCCGGGACTGTTTCGTGCGCACGACGCGCATACCTAGCGCTGAGGGTCGTACCAGTCTATCGTGGGCGGCTGCCCCGGGGTTTGCTGCCACGTCTGCTCGAACCGGTGCCACTTCGCGTGACCGTCCACGAACACGTAGTTCGCACCACCCTGATGGCGGCGGATAGCCACACTGCGAGGTTCCCAAGCTTCGTCGTCCCATTCCACTTCGTGTTCCTCTGAGCCCGGGCCGAACTCGGGCACTTTAGTGGGGTTACCCCATGCTGCCGGCACAAAGTGGTCATCTGGTATCTGGTCCGCCAGTTCCGCAACCACGACGCACTGCGCCGGGTTGTTCACGCCACCGAGGCGGATACCGTAGTATGGTGGATGGTCTGGGGTCAGGTATGCGTTCAGCCCGTAGGAAGCGACACGCGATGTGGGATCACCGTCGTTCCAGAGGGGACTGCTGTCGGAGGGACAGCGGTTTAAGAGCTGGGTCTTCACGTAGGGCTGGCAGCTCTTCAACCATCCGGGTCCTACCGGTTCGTGTCCACCGCCGTATTCATGCGGTTCGGTGAGTGGGAAGCCTTCGTCCCAGTCCTGCACATACATCGCGATGGCGATGCCCATCTGCCTGCAGTTAGACAGGCAGGAAACAGAGCGTGCTTTCTCACGCGCCTGCGAGAAAACGGGGAAAAGTATCGCTGCCAGTATCGCGATAATAGCGATAACCACCAGCAGTTCGATCAGCGTGAATGCGCGTTTCATTTCTCCTCCCAGTAACACGTTTTCACAGAATGTAGCAACGGTATTATACCTGCCGCGCGAAGGCCGGGTCAATGCTGGTACGGCGTTCGCAGGATTAACATCAACCCACTGCCTAATAAACTCAGGGAGGCTGAATGCATGAGTGGGTGGAGATGGAAATTGCATCGCCTGCTGGCGATGTCGCCCGGAGAGATTGCGGTTCGGGCATGGCGAGCGGTTCGCGACAAAGCGATGTCCGCCGGTATCCTGCGACCTTATCCGACAGACCCACTAGAGTGCTTTCGCTACGCCTGGCGCGAAGATGCCAGCACGGTGTATGAACGCTTTCTGAGGCAGTTTCCCTGCTCACGCCATCCTCACGACACGTGGCGGGAGTTCCTGCACAAACAGCATCCTGAACATGTTACTGCTGTGCTGGCTCAGGCGGAAGCGATTTTGCAGGGCGGGATGCGTCTGCTGGGCTTCGAGGTGCAGACCGATGTTCCGCCGCACTGGTTCCGCAACTATGTGCAGGGCGGTGAGTGGCCGAATCTGCCCGCAGAGCGCATCGATTACCGGCGCGGCGATGTTGCAGGAGGGGTGCGCTACTGCTGGGAACTGAACCGACACGGTTACTTCCTGAGCCTGGCGCAAGCCTGGCTGCTGACCCATGACCACCGTTTCGCCGACCGACTGCTCGCAGACTGGCTGGACTGGATAGCGCACAACCCGCCCCGTTTCGGGGTCAACTGGGTCAGTATGCTGGAATGCGCCCTGCGCATTCACACCTGGTGCTGGAGCCTGTGGTTTGTGGCGGGTTGTGACCTGTTCAACGAGCAAGCGCTGCAGCGGATTCTGGGTAGTCTGTGGCAGCAGGGTGCCGAGATTTCGATGAACCTCTCGCTGGGTTCGTCGGCAAACAACCACCTGATTGGAGAGGCGGCGGGAATGTGGACGTTTTCCTGTCTGTTTCCCACTGCTCGCCACGCTAAACGCTGGATGCACACGGCTCATCGCATTCTCTCGCGCGAAATCCCCCGCCAGATTACCCCCGACGGCGTCACTGTTGAGCAGGCAGTTCACTATCAGGTTTTCGTGATGGAGATGGCTCTGCACGCCGAAAGCATCGCGAGGCAAACCGGCATGCCGTTTCCTGAAGGGTACGCCCGTCGGATGCTGGCGTCGGTGCAGTTCCTGCAGGCTATTACCGACTGTGCAGGACACGTGCCGCATATCGGCGATAGCGATGATGCGGAGGTCTTGCCTTTCTGCCCGCAGGAGACCCACTCCGAGGCAGCGGTAGTGGACGCCGCACGCGCGCTGTATGAACGTACTGCTCCAACTACTCTCAAAGCCGCCTTTCTGAGCGCACAGCCCGTTCGCGGGGAGCAGAGCGAAAAAACGGCAATCTCCAGCAGCTTGTTCTCCGAGGGCGGATACGCTGTGATGCGCGATGAGGAAGGCACACGAGTGGCGGTGATAGACTGCGGGCAGCTGGGATGGGGTTCCATCGCCGCTCATGCACACGCAGACGCTCTCTCCCTGACGCTGAGCGTGTACGGACAGCCCGTGCTGGTGGACGCTGGCACCTACTGCTACCACGATGAGCCGGTGTGGCGCGACGCCTTCCGAAGCACTCGTTACCACAACACCGTCTGTGTGGACGGTAAGGACCAGAGCGAGATGCGGGGTGCGTTCCTGTGGGGCGCGCGGGCGAACGTCACGATACATCGCTGGCATACTTCCGCCCTTGCGGACCTGTTATGCGCTTCGCATGACGGCTACCGGCGTGTCGGACTTGGCGAGCATATCCGCTGGTTATACTGGCTGAAAAAGGACATTTGGCTGGCGGTGGACGAAGTGAAACAGAGCGAAGGGCATTGCGTGGAACAATGCTGGTTGTTTTCACAGGCTTGCGTCCTGCGGGCAGAGGGTGATAGAATGCAGATATGCTGTGCGACTGCTCCGCTGTGGGTGCAGCCGATACCGGCAGCGCAGTTCCGGCAGGTGTGTGGCGCGCAAGCCGCTGAAGGAGGCTGGGTATCGCCTTCCTTTGGCAAAAGGGAACCCGCACCGCACCTGTTCGTGTGTCGTGACAGGCCGGGCAGTCGTTTAGCCACCGTCGTCTGCAGGGGAGAATCTCCGGTACAGGTGCGCCTGTGGAGAGATGAAGCAGAGGAGTGGGAACTGCAGATAGAGCATCTGGGGCGTGTGTGGCTGATTGGTGTTGCAGGGATACCACACTCGTGGCAGCTGCCCGGCGAAACGGTGCTGGCACAGAATATTGTGGCAACGTGGACGGCGGAGCAATCACTGGCACATTATGAGGTGATGGATTAGATGCGGATCGCTGTTTTCGGTCTGGGCTATGTGGGAGCGGTAACCGCCTCTTGCTTTGCGGCGGAGGGACACCGTGTGATTGGAGTGGATACCGACGCCTACAAGGTGCAATGCATCATGGAGGGACGCTCGCCTATCGTGGAGCGTGACCTCGAGCAATACATCCGCCGCACGCGTGAGGCGGGCAGGCTGGTGGCGACGACCTGCGCGGACGAGGCAGTGGCACAGAGCGATATCGCCCTGGTCTGCGTGGGCACGCCCAGCCGGCGAAACGGGAGCCTGAATCTGGAGTTCGTGGAGCGCGTGTGCCGACAGATCGGTGCTGCCCTTGCCGGGCGCGAGGAGCCGTACATTGTGGTGGTGCGCAGCACCGTTCTGCCAGGTACGTGCGAAGGGCTGGTCATCCCCACTCTGGAAAAAACCTCTGGCAGGCGGCACGGCGAGGGGTTCCATGTGTGCATGAACCCGGAGTTCCTGCGCGAAGGCACCGCCATCCACGATTTCTACCATCCTCCGCTGACCGTTATCGGCTCGCAGAGCAAGGAAGCCGCCGACCGCGTGGCGGAGCTGTACGCGGGCATCCCCGCCGAGTGTGTGAAGACCGACCTGCGCACCGCCGAGATGGTCAAGTACGCGAATAACGCCTTCCATGCGCTGAAAATCACCTTTGCGAACGAAATCGGTGCATGGTGCAAGCAGGAGGGCGTGGATAGCCATGTGGTCATGCGCCTGTTGACGATGGATACGAAGCTGAACATCTCGCCGGCGTACCTGACGCCCGGCTTCGCGTTCGGTGGCTCGTGCCTTCCCAAGGACCTGCGCGCGCTGGTGTATCGAGCGCATCAGCACGACCTCACCCTGCCCACGCTGGAGTCGATACTGGTGAGCAACCGCCTGCAGATCGAGCGTACGGTAGACCTTATTGTGCAGCTGGGCAAGAAGCGTGTGGGTGTGGTCGGACTGGCGTTTAAGGCAGGCACTGATGACCTGCGCGAAAGCCCCATGGTGACCCTGTGTGAGCATCTCATCGGCAAGGGCTACTCCCTGCGCATTTACGACCCCAACGTCTCGCTGGCGGCGATTTATGGCAGCAACAAGGCTTACATTGAACGCGAAATCCCGCATATCCACGCGCTGATGTGCGATAGCCTGGAGCAGTTGATCGATGAAAGCGAAGTCGTGGTACTGGCGAACAGGGATGACCGCGTGACGCAACTGGCGGACCGGTACCGCGATGACCAGATAGTGATTGACCTGGCAAGATGTATCTCTCCGGAGGCGATAAGGGGGCGGTATATTGGGCTGTACTGGTAAGCGAATATTGATTGTCGTGGAGAACCTGCCCGTTCCCTTCGACCGAAGGGTATGGATGGAAGCCACCTCTCTGGCGCAGGCGGGTTTTGGGGTGTCGGTGATTTCTCCGCGCAAGCCGGGCGATGCACCTCATGCGGTTATCGACGGCGTGAGCGTTTACAGGTATAAAATGTATCCTCCCACCCGCGGGGTCATCAGTTTCCTCTGGGAGTTCACCTACTGCTGGGTGATGACCTTCTGGTTGAGCCTGGTGGTGTGGCGACGCGAGGGCTTCGATGTGATACACGCCTGCAACCCGCCCGATACCTACTGGCTGTTAGGTCGGTTTTACAAGCTGTTCGGCAAGAAGTACGTCTTCGACCATCATGACCTGAACCCCGAGCTGTATGAGTCGCGCTTCGGGAAGCGAGGCTGGATACACCGCGTGCTGCTGTGGCTGGAGCGACAGCAGTTTCGCACCGCCGACAGAGTGATTGCTACCAACGAGTCTTACCGGCAGGTCGCCATCCAGCGAGGCGGTGTGCCTCCCGACCGGGTGGTGGTGGTGCGCAGTGGTCCCGACCTGAACCGCTTCCACCGCGTTGCACCCAACGAAGCACTCAAGCGAGGGAAGCGGTATCTGGCGGTATATCTGGGCGTGATGGGACCGCAGGACGGTGTGGATTACCTGATTCGAGCCATAGAGCACGTCGTGCGCACCTTCGGCAGGGAAGACGTGCAGTTTGTGCTGGTGGGCGATGGAGACGTTCGCTCCGACCTCGAAGCGATGGCTCACGAAAAGGGGGTGGATGAATGGGTTTACTTCACCGGACGTATTCCCGATGAGCAGCTGCAGGAAGTGCTTTCCACCGCCGATATTGCGCTCGCGCCCGACCCCAAAAATCCTCTGAACGACGTGTCCACCATGAACAAGGTGGTAGAATATATGGCGATGGGCTTGCCGGTGGTGAGCTTCGACCTAAAAGAGTCGCGCTTCTCAGCGGGCGAGGCAGCGGTGTATGCCACCCCGAACGACGAGCGCGAGTTTGCCCTGCGCATCATCGAACTGCTGGATGACCCCGAACGCCGTCAACGCATGGGGGAGTACGGACTGCAGCGTGTGCGAGAGCATCTCGCCTGGGAACACAGCCGCAGGGTGCTGGTGGACCTGTATACCGGGTTACTGTGCGCAAACAGGTAAGGAGGCGGCATGGACTTTGCCCACATCCTGCTGATGCTGGTAGTGATGCTGGCCGCAGCGAAGCTGCTGTCCGAGCTCGGCGAGCGTGCATCGCAGCCCGCCGTACTGGGTGAGCTTCTGGCAGGATTGATTCTGGGCGATAGCCTGCTGCGTCTGGTAAACCCCAGAGACGAAATCCTGCACGTTCTGGCAGAGCTCGGCGCGGTGTTGCTGCTTTTTGAAATCGGTCTGGAGTCGGACATCACCGACCTGTTCCGTGTAGGCTGGCGTTCGCTATGGGTGGCGGTTATGGGCGTTGTCACGCCTGCGGTGCTGGGATTCGGGGTGAGCGTGCTGTTGGGACAGCCGACCATGACCGCCGCTTTCATTGGGGCTACCCTGACCGCAACCAGTGTGGGCATTACGGCGCGGGTGATGAAGGACCTGAACATCCTGCGCTGGGGCGAATCGCAAATCGTGCTGGGGGCGGCGGTAGCCGATGATGTGATAGGATTGCTCATCCTTGCGGTGTTCAGCGGGCTAGCGCAGGGCGAAACCATGTCTGTATGGCAGATTGGAAAAGTGCTCGTTCTGGCGCTGGCGTTTTTGGCTGGCGCACTCACCGTCGGGTTAAAGGCGTCACATGTCCTGCTGAAAGTCGCAGAGCAGATGCGGGCACGTGCTGCGCTGGTGACCGCTGCCCTGGCGTTCTGTTTCCTGCTGGCGGCACTGGCGCAGCTGGTAGGACTCGCTCCGATTGTGGGCGCGTTCTCGGCAGGGCTGGTGCTTGCCCGCACCGAGCACCGCATCCGCATCACCGAACGCGCCAGCGCGATAGCCGATATGCTGGTGCCCATCTTCTTTGTCATGATGGGGGCGCAGATGAACCTGCGCGCGATTGATGTCACCACTCCTGCTGGCTTGTCTGTCGTTGGACTGGCAGCCCTGCTGATTGTGGTGGCGATTCTGGGCAAGCTCGCATCCGGGCTCGCGGTATGGCGTACCCGCATGCGCCCCTGGCTCGTGGGGGTGGGAATGGTGCCGCGCGGAGAGGTAGGACTTATCTTCGCCACCATTGGGCTACAGCAGAAGGTGTTCGACATCACCGTGTATACCGCCGTGCTAATACTGGTGATGGTTACCACCCTGGTGACACCCCCATGGCTTCGCGCTTTGGCACGCCAATACGGGGCACACGTACGCCACGCAGAATGAGGATTCACCCCGCAAAACATGGAAAGTACCTGTAGGGGAAATGGGTGTACCTGGTGGACCCCTTTATTGCAGGCGCAGGCTCGATCCTGAGCTTTGCGAAACCGAAGGCGGCGACATCCTGCATCGAAGCGGATTTGCGGAACACCCACCGAAAAAGGTGTTTGACATCGTCGCTCGAAAAGAGATATGATAGAGTCGTACTCTACCCTCTGTGTGCTGTCGGGCAGGTACGCAGCCCAGGATGGCAGGAGGCAGCAACAGTAGCACGAGGCGAAAGGCAGGCGGTTGTGATGATAGCACCGAAGCAACAGCAGACTATCGAGGTACGAGTCGATCAGAAGGTTATTCAGGCAGCCCGTTTATTGCAGTGCAACAGCGTGGAACTGGAAAGCGCCATCGAGGAAGAGCTGGTGGAGAATCCTGCGCTCGAAAGGATCGATACTGTATCCGAGGATGCCGACTATCGCCGCTCATCTCTGAGGATTAACCGTTTCGAGCGCGTTTACGATGCCGAAGCTGACGACGCGCCAGAGCCTGAGATGGACCCCATCAGCAATGCTCCCGATGGCAGCCTCACCCTGCGTGAATATCTCAGCCGTGAGCTTCACGCTCAGTTGTCAGAGCGTCAATACGCCATTGCCGAATACATTCTGGATAATCTCGACGAGCACGGGCTGCTCTCCAATTTCAGCATGGATCGCGCATCGCTGGAGACAGGGGCTACCCCTGAAGAGATTGAAGAGGTTTTACAAGCGGTGCAATCGCTCGACCCGCCGGGTATTGGAGCGCGTTCTCATCAGGAGTGTATGCTTTTGCAACTGCGCTACCTGCGCGAACAGGGGCAGGGCAACCCGCTGGCAGAGCTGATTGTGGAGAGGTACTTCCACCGACTGCTCAAACCCCCCGTCCGCCGAATCGCGCGTGAACTCAAGGTGAATCCGGAGGAGGTACAGGATGCGCTCAAATACATCAGGGAAGCATTGCACCCTTTCCCGGCGAATCGGTTCCGGGCACCTCATGCAGTCTCGTCGTCCTCTTACCGTGACATTATAAAACCCGATGTGGTCATCCGGCGCAGCCCGGAAGGTTTTGAAGTGGAGCTCGTTCGCCCCCGGTGGATTCTGATTGTGAGCCCACAGTGGCGTGAGCAGTATGAGAAAATCAAACGGAACCCTTCGGAATATCCGGAGGAAGTCGTCAAACAGGTGGAGGAATACGTAGAGCGTGCCGATAAGTTTCTGAAAATCCTCGAAATGCGGTATCGCACTTTACTGCGTGTGACGCGCGCGGTCATTGACCAGCAGCTGGGGTTCATCGAAACCGGCTCCTACACATTTCTCAAGCCCCTCACGCGCACACAGATAGCCGAGCAACTGGGCATTCATGAGTCCACCGTCAGCCGGGCGATATCCAACAAATGGGTGCAAATTCCGAACGGCGACCTCGTTCCCTTCTCCGACTTCTTCACACCTGCTCTGAGCATCCAGCAGGCGATACAGGAAGTGATACACTCCGAAGACCCCGAACACCCATATAACGACGAGGAGATAGCCGCCATTCTGTATCAACGCTGGGGTATCAGGACAACTCGCAGAACCATCTCGAAGTATCGTGTCCGACTGCACATCCCGTCCTCGAAAAAGAGAAAGAAACTGCGATGACCTCCGGAGAGTTTGCGGGAACCATCGTACTGTATGACCTGACGCATCTGCATCGTATAGACTTCTCCGATTTACGCCAGCGACGCCGGGCGTGGGACGAGCTGCATCTCGTAACCGCCCTGCAGGGCATCGTCAATCGTCGTCAGCCCCGCCTCTACGTGCTCTTGGTGGGAGACGATGGGCGGGGAGGCACTGACCTCTACTGGCTCGAACACCTGCGCAAACAGGGCGAATGGCTTGACCGTGCAAAGATAGAAAAGGTTACCGACGTGCTGGAACTGGTGCAGCGATTCCGACGGTCGTTGAATGGGTTGGTTGTGTGGGATGAGCGCGTGCCCGCTACCGCGCTGGTAGCCTCGACCGCCTCCGGAGTGGATAACCTGTTGCCGGTACGCTATGACCCCGATGCCGGTTCCCTCTACACCCGTTTGACTCAGGGCAGGGGTGGGCTACCCGTGCGTCTTTCGTTATTGAGGAAGGACGGCAGCCCGCTTTTCACCGGCAAGGGCAGTCTGGGGCCCCTGGCTTTGCCCAGCACCGGCAGCCCGAAGTGCGATGCGCTGATGTGGGCGGTGGGCACCTATCTGCGCAAGGGAAAATGTGCGCCGGGGATACTTGGCTACTATAGCGACGCGAACTGGCTCACGGGCAGGGTGCAACTGCCCATCGAGCGCACCATGCTGTGCAACCACGACTACTTCATCGCTCGCAAGGGGTTCTTCTTTGACCTGTCGCCCTGGGAGGACGTGAAGCCATCCGACGACCCAGAACAGCCGCTGGGCGCGGATAACCGCACACTGAAGGCGGTACTGATGGCGTCCTGTGACCTCACCGGCGGAGGCATGACCCATATCGGCGGCTTTGTGCCGTGGGATTTCAAGTATACCGACGCGGTGGGCGAACCGCATGGGGCAGTGGAATCGGAATGGCGATTTGTCGAGATTGCTTCGTGCTTTAATGCCTATCTGGATGCCGATGCTCCCGCCATCGGTGCCATGGCGAACGCCTCGTTTTTCATGCATTACCCTCTGCAAAAGCGATATACTCAGCCTCATCCCACCCTGGACGACCTGCAGCGCGAGGGTTACGTGCTCTCCAACGGCATGGTTGCGCCCTACAGCTTCATCGCGTTTTATGTGGGCGATTACGACTCCAGCGCATGGTTCTATCGCATGGTGCCCCGCCTGTGGAGCGACCCGGCACGGGGCAAGGTGCCGCTGGCGTGGGCGTTCAATCCCAATCTCGCGCATCGGTTTCCGGTGGGCATGCACTTTGTGCGATGCAACGCTTCTCCCATCGACTATTTCATCGCTGGCGACTCGGGCGCGGGTTACCTGAACCCGGGCTACCTGAGCCGCCCCCGCCCTCACAGTGGCTTGCCGGATGGCTGGAAGGCATGGGAGACGCACTGCCAGCGGGAGTACAGCCGCTGGGATATCCGTATCACCGGGTTTATCATCGACGGTAACGCGCGCGGACTGGACGAGCAGGGACTGGATGCTTACGCTCGGTTTTCTCCGGGCGGCATCGCGGCGCAGAAGATACCCGAACGGGGAATGCACAGCGGAATGCCTTACCTGCGCATGCGTGATGACCTGCCGGGCGTCGGCGGGTTGCAGATGCCGCGTGCGCTGAATATCGTGGGCAGCCGCCTCACCGGTGAGAAGCCTCAGTTCCTGCTGTTCCGCACCATCCTGTGGACACCTTCTCACCATCTGCAACTGAAGCGTGCCATCGAGCAGAACTACCCGGGAGCCAGGGTGGTACATACCGGCACATTATTTGCACTGCTGAAGCAACATCTGTCTCAGCAAGCTCGTTGAGCAGAGCGCTACGCAGGGGGATTGCGCGATTCTTGCGATGGGGAGTCCTGGTGAATCCAGCGAACGCGCCGACGGGTGCGGAGGGACGAGGTCTCGGGCAGAGGGGGTCTGCTTCCGCTTCCCACCCACAATGCACCGCCGAATGCCACCACTCCCACCAGCATCAGAAACAGGGCGAACGTCGGCTTGCCCTGTAGCCACGCGGAACCACCATGCCCGAGAAAATACAGCACAACCGCCGTGAGGTAGCTCTGTTGCGACCAGCGTGGGCTTTCAAACCATACCTCGCCGATGCCTGCCACACCGCTGAACAAAGCGATGCCCAGCCACATGATGATAAAGGCATAATCGGTCCAAACCGCCTCCCGCCAGTCTACCGTCTGAACGCCCTCCCATGTGCGCTGCAACGAGAACACGCAGACACCGAAGCATATCATCACCAGTGTGTAACGTCGCAGCTGGGGTATCAGGAAGGCGATGACGACCAGCGCCAGCAGGAGCGCCGATACGTTGGTGCCTGCCACCTGGCGCAGTAAGTCTTTCAACTGCACCACCACCCCTGCCAGTGCCAGAGGCAGTACAGTTTCCAGCACCTGTTTCCAGCGCAAAGGTATTTCTCTCACCCCTGCAACAGCGAGGCAAGCACCTCTTCCGCCTCGTCGCGTACGTAATCACCGAACTCTGCCGCACGAAGCAGAATGGTCTCCAACGAGAGTGGTTGAGGGTGCGCCGCGTTGAATTGAATGAAAAAGAGGGCGGTATCCGCGTAGTAAGGCTCGATACGCAAGTCGCACGTGAATGGTGGTGATTCGTACGTGAATCGCAAGCCGATGCCCCGCAAACCCTGCTCGAACAGGGCGCGAATTTCGGAAGCACTGAGGCGCAGAAAACGCTCGACCGACAGTTCTGTAGCAGCACCTTCCGCCTCGTGGTGTGCAATCCACTGGATTCCTGCGACGAATCGGTCATCCAGCAGGAGGGCGTCACGGGTGCGAACCAGAAGGCGTTCGGCGTCGCGCAAGTCAGGGGAGATGTTCTCGCCTTCGTGGATGAAGATAATCTGGTGTTCTGCCAGCATCACACTGCGCCGGTGCAGCGGGTCCACATATGCCACAAAGCCCGGAATGGGCGCGGGCTGAATAGTGAACGGCACCCCCAGCGCCTGCAGCACATGGCTCTTGCGCACCTCGCCCAGCTGCCCTATGGGCGCGTTCAGGCTAATCTGTACCTGTTTCAGTTGCATATCCGTCGTGCCGCCTTTTGTGGAGAAACTAATGTACTTCTGCCAGTGCTGCCTTCATCGGCAGGTGCAGGGAAGCACAAATCTGAGCCGCCACATGGCGCAGGGAACCTGCTTCGGCTTCCACCGGCTGTGCCCTCTGCTGGATAAACTCCTTCGGGCTTGTCTGTCCCCGCGATATCTGTTCCAGAATCTCCTGTACCTCGTCGGGATTTACCTGCAGGGCATACCCGTTCAGGCGCAGGAAAGCGAGAGTGGCCACCAGGGCGGTCAGCTCATTTCCCTCGCTGAACGGTTTGTCCTGCAAAAGATGGCGAAACATCCTCGCTGCCTGTTTCAGTGCATCACGACTGTCCCCGTATGAATACTGACTGTACACTGCATTTTCTAAACGGTCAAAATCGTAGTGCTGTGGACGGCCGGTGACGGCGGTGTTTATCCAGATGACATCCTGAACAGTCAGATAGCGCATGGGCTCCCCTCTGTGAAAACGGTCTGCTACAGCACGAGCATTATACCATAACAAGCGGTAACAGGGGAAACCCAACACAATTGCCTGCGTAAACCCTTGCGGTCTGTGGAACAACCTCAATGGTTGTCGGAGGCGACCTCCTGAAGCCAGACCTACGGAAGGGCAGGCGACATCGTCAGGGAGGATTCTCATGATTTTAATGGCGGCACTGGCTGGCAGTGTCTACATGCTGTTACCGTTATTCCTGGCTTTCACTTCACCTGACTTCCTGATAGGCAGGCGAGGCGAAACATTAGCAGTATTGCTTTTCACCCCGTGTTTGGCACTGTTTGCCGTCATGATACCGTATCACCGTTCCCGCCATCAGACTGCCCCAGACGTATCCTGGTGTGGTGCAGGCAGGTGGAGCGTGCTGTGCCTTCCCTTGGGCGTGGCTGCAGGTCTGTGGGCAGCACTGGTGCTTCTGCGTGAATATGCCAATGCCGTGGCGCTGGCGGTGATGAACGCGCCCGGCCTGCTTCTGGGGGCGTGGGCCTGGGCAATGTGGTGGCGAAATCACTACCTACAAGCACGCTTGAAGGAGGTTTCGGAACTCTATCGACACCGCGATGCCATCACCGGGCTGCTGAACCACTACGCAGTATATGAAGCGCTCGAACAGGAGATTCTCGAAGCCTCGCGTTCGAAGCATCTTCTCTCACTCATTCGCCTCGACCTGGACCGCTTCGCCCTGTTTAACGCCACACATGGACACCGCGCTGGTGATGAGCTGCTGCGGCAGATTGGGCAAAGTATGAAGGCATCCTTATCGCCGGGGGCGGTGGTGGGAAGGTACGACGCGGACGAGTTCCTGATTGTTCTTCCAGATACCACTCGGAGCCAGGCGATGGCAATTGCCCGTCGCTTGCGGGAAAGGATACGTCAGGAGACCCTGATACATTTGGAGAACGGGCAGCTGATCCCCGTGACTGCCAGCATCGGCGTTGCGGAATTTCCGGGCGATGCTGCCAGTGCAGAGGAGCTGCTGTCTGTGGCTGAGGGCGCGCTTCTCACGGCAAGGCAAAACGGTTCTGGCGTTGCGGACTCGCAGTCCGGCTGGCGCACACGCTACCAGATTCAGGCAAACGGGGCGTTTTCCACTCTGGAAGCGATGGTCATCGCCATCGATAACAAGGACCACTATACGCGCCGTCACTCGGAAGAGGTGAGCGAGTATGCTCTGTGGATTGCCGAAGAGCTGGGGCTTTCCGAAGAGCAGAAACACGTGCTGCGTTTGGGTGGGCTACTGCACGACGTCGGCAAAATCGGCATTCCCGATGAGGTTTTAATGAAGCCAGGGTTATTGACCGCCGAGGAGTATGAGGCGATGAAGCAGCATACAGTGCTTGGTGCGGTCATGTTGTCTGCCTTGCCTGGCATGGAAAAGATAGCGCCGCTTGCCCGCTCGCACCATGAGCGATGGGACGGAAACGGCTATCCCGATGGACTGGCAGGCGAGGAGATTCCTTTGCTCGCGCGGATTCTGACTGTGGCGGACGCCTTCAGTGCAATGACCACCGACCGACCCTACCGCAAGGGAATGGACCGGCAGTCGGCACTGGCTGAGCTGCAGAGACAGAGGGGAAAGCAGTTTGACCCGGTAGTAGTAGATGCCTTTGTCGCAGCCGTGTACAGGCGTGCGAACCGTGAAAGTCTAGAACAGGACAGCCTGCCCATCGCAGCGTAGCCGGTAATAATAAAGAGGCACGGCTGCACGCAGCCGTGCCCGTGTCCGTTTCTTCAGCGAGTCTCTAGCGCAGGGAGCGGGGTGGATCACTGCACTGCCCGGCGCGTCTCAGGTCGTGGTTACAGTTGGGGTTCACCACGATACCCCAAATCTCGAACGAGCCGCCGTAGGGTCCGCCCGCCACCAACCACTCATCGCGCTTGCGCCCCTTAATGGGGTCGTTGGGAGCGGTGGGGTTCGGATTGCGTCGACCGCGTACCACTTTGGCATGACCATCCGCGTAGGCGCAGTTGACCATCCCGCTGTGGCGCGGCGCAATTGGGCTGTAGAACTGCACATCCAGCCAGCCGTCATAAAAAGCACCGGTTTCTGCGGGATACTGTAGTTCCGCCATGCGAATAGGTGCCACAGCCGTGTTTTGTCCCAGTGGAGCACCCCAGTTGCCGTCCTCGAACAGCGCGTAGTTGCCGTTGTAGGAGGCGTAGCGGAAGTTGCCTGGTGTGGTCAGCGCACCACCCGTCAGCACCTGTATCATGCCGGGCCAGTCGATTTCCATAGGGGCGGACGGGCAGCGCAGGATGTCGGCGTTCTTCACATAGGGTACATGCGCATCGTAGAAGCTCACCCACACGTTGGGTGCCACAAAGTACAGGTTCATCGCATAGGTCTCGTCGTAGTCCTGCGCATACATGTGCACTGCCAGAGCAATCTGTTTGGTGTTACTCAAGCACGAGGTCGCGCGTGCCTTTTCCCGCGCCTGCGAGAACACCGGGAACAGGATCGCCGCCAGAATGGCGATAATCGCGATGACGACGAGCAGTTCGATCAGCGTGAACGCTCGCCGATGGCTGAAACCGTTTCGCATCGAAGACCCTCCTCTTAGATTTGGCATGAAACGCTTCTGCAGTCGATACCGTTCGCGTTAGTTTTCTTACCGCTCTATTTTAGAATGGTTGACAAATGATGTCAAGCGATATGCCGATGGAGGGATAAAAACAAGCACAAATAACGAGGATACCGCCTCAGCGTGTTTGGGCTTCAGCCGTCTGTGCATTCCGTGTGTTCTTTGTGCTGAAATAGTATATCCCCTCCATCAGCGCAAGTATCATGGCGGGAGCGACCAGGCGGTTCTTCGTCCAGAATACCGGTTCAAACTGCGCAGCGAGCAGAAGCATCAGCCAGCTTATCCAGAGAGCAAGTAGCCACGAGCGCACATAGGTTTCGTTTGGAGAGGTTCTCTTATACAATATGTAGCCCCGGACCATCCCTGTGACGAGCAGGATCAATAGCCCCACTAACCCCACAATGCCTCCCTTACCGAGAATCCACAGTATCGAATTGTGAATGTAGGTGCGCATTTCATAGGTGCTGCCCACATACGGGCTTTTGGTGACGCGCAGAGGATGTTTGGTACCCCACCCAAGCCCGAACCACGGCGACTCGGGAAGTCTGTCCATGATATAGTGCATCTCGAAAATCCGTTGCCCAACGGAGCTGGGCACGCCGTATGTGTAGCGATTAGGCGGTTCGGTAAACGTGCTGATAAATCGTCTTTGCAGCTTGGCTACTATATCAGTGGGTTGGGTTACCCAAGCAGGGCGCGCAAACAGGGTTAGCGAGCCGACTACAGCCACTGTTACGAAGGCAATGAGCAGCAGGTTCACTTTCGTGCGACTGCTTCCGAACAACCAGATGATCCCCAGACCAAACAATGCTCCGAACCACGAGTGCCGGGTGAGCGTAAAGAGTATCGCCAGTCCATAAAGCGCTGTGAGCACAATCCATCCCCACCGTCGGGGCCCGTCACGGACTGTGGACATCTGCGCACTAATCACCAGGCTGACCAGGACAAGATACTGTCCCGGAGGCAAGACGCGCAACAACCCTTCTGTGTCGCGTAAGGGAATGTCCCATTCTGCCAGTCTCAAGAAGAACAGTGCTCTTGGCCCCAGCAGAGCCTGCAGCACCGTGGCCAGAGCGCCAATACCTGCTACCAGGAGAAGACCAACCTGCAGGTTACGCACGGCTCTCTCCGTGCGCATAATCCCGATAGCAATAAAAAACGTGAGCCACGCCAGCATGTATTCCATTTCGGACAGCTGTGAGCGGATACTCCAGCCTCGGAACAGGTAATGGTATAAAAGCCCCACAGGAACCGTCAGTATGAGAAACGCGATGATGGCTATGGAGGAAGGGGAAAGCCACAGTTTGACCGGACTCGTCTTGCCCGTGAGGTGTCTGAACAGTACCACGACCAGACCGAGCGAGATGAGGAGGTTTGGCAGGGTAATACCGCGTTCTCCCAAAAAGATTCTGTCCCACAGGAAGGGCGACACTACCGAAGCAACGCAAAGCAGGATGCCCACTACAATCAGCTCCGGGTAGACCGTCATCATGGGAACCAGCACCATCACCAACATCAGCAAGATGGTGCCCACCCATGCCTCATACTGTACCGATACGGCGATGCCAATGCTACCCAGCAGGGCGATGGCAAAGATGAGCAGATTGAGACGACGCGACAGATTAAAGTAGTCCTGGATACTCTCTGCCAGCCGATAGTATCCGGAAACCACCCGATAGTATGATTGTGCTACCACACGCGGAATACCGGTCATCCCGCTCACCCTTTCATCAACCAGAATTGGGCACGCCTCTATTATACGACTCGGCGTCGAACATTGCCAGACCCCTGCGAGAAAACACGCACAACTACCTGTCCTTCACTGCCCACGAGTAGGGGATGCCACCCGTGTGCGGGTCGCGGCGATACTCGTCGGGGTCGGCGTAATCGTACAGGCGGGTAGGGAAGTTCAGGATACCTGCTCCCTCCAGCGATAGCGCCATGAAACCATGCCACACACGTTCCGGAATCTGCACCAGAAGAGGACGTTCGGGGGTGAGAATGATTTCGTTAATCAAGCCCTGTGTGGGCGAATCCTCCCGCTCGTCATAGAGTACCACTTTCGCCCTGCCGTAGACGCCGAAAAAGTGGTCTTTCTGCTTGAGGTGCATGTGCCAGCCTTTCACGACGTGATAGTCCACATGCGTGATATAAGCCTGTGCGAAACCATCGGGAAAGCACTCGCGGTAGACAGGGTCATCACGGCGCAGAATCTCACACAGATTGCCCCGCTCATCATACAGGCGGTTGAGGCGTTTCACGCGCAGATCGTGGATGTAGCGGGCGGTCATGCTGGCGATATGCCCTAACGACAACTCCCCTGCCAGATACTGCGCTCGATGCTTGGCGCACAGAAACAGATTCCCTTCTCCTTCGGGCAGAGGTATTGGCTCGGTGGCAGACTCGAAACAGCCAGCCATCTGGCAGATATAAGGGTTGGTTCCTCCTGCCGAACGGCTCATGGTTTTCTCCCTATCCCGGAGGCCATGTCATCTGCCGACCACCCAGCAGGTGGATATGCAGATGGAGTACACTCTGTCCTGCGTGTGGTCCTACGTTCGCTACCAGTCGGTAGCCCGTTTCGTCTATATGGAGCTCACGCGCGATATGCGCTGCCACTCGAAGCAGTTTGCCAGCCAGTGCATCGTGTTGTTCCTCCAGCGCAGCCACATCCCTGACGTGCTGCCTGGGAATGATGAGCACATGCACCGGCGCCTGTGGGTTCAGGTCCTTAAAGGCGTAAACCTCGTCATCCTCGTACACGCAGGTGGACGGTATCTGCTTCTGCGCGATGCGGCAAAAGATGCAATCCTCCATCCTCATGCCCTCCTGAAGACGTGGTGACCAGCTCACCCAGTGCTCCCTCGTCGGTCGTCTCCAGCAGACGCACCCACACCAGTTGCCCGGCGAGGTGTGCGCCGCCGGCGAACTCCACGGGAATGTAGTTATCGGTTAGACCCCTCATCAAGCCGCCTTTACTCTGCTTGCCCTCTACCAGCACACGCAGGGTTCTGCCCAGCCGCGCCACGACAAACCGTTCGCGATACCTGCGGCACAGATTCGCCAGTTGCTGGCTACGTCGCTCCTTTTCATGGTCAGGCACCTGGTCTGCCATCTGCGCAGCAGGCGTGCCCGGACGCGGGCTGAAGCGAAAGATGTGTGCCCGTGCGTACTGTACGGCTTCCACCACCTGGCAGGTCTGCTCGAAAGCAGCTTCGTCCTCGCCCGGGAAGCCCACCATGATGTCGGTGGTGATGGCAAGGTCGGGTATCCGTGAATATAGTTTTTCCGCGAGAGCCAGCACGTCCTGCTGACGGTACGGTCGGTTCATCGCCTGCAGGATGCCGTCATCCCCGCTTTGCAGGGGGATGTGCAGATGCGGGCACACCTTTGGCTCGCTGGCGCACACTTCGATCAGCCTGTCCGTGACCTGTGTGAGCTCGATGGAGCTGATCCGGATTCGCTCCAGCCCGTCGATTCGCGCCATCCGCTGCAGCAGTTCGGCGAGGTCGGGTCCACCGCTGCCGGTCTCCTCTCCATAGGAGCCTATCAGCACGCCGGTCAGCACCACCTCCTTGAAGCCCTCATCGACCAGCCGGCGTATCTCGTCCAGTACTTCCCTATACGGACGGCTGAACATGCGCGGGCGAGTGTAAGGGATGGAACAGAAGGAACAGCACACGTTACAGCCGTCCTGAATCTTGACCACCGCACGGGTGCGCTCGTAGGGATTACGCAGCACGGGTGGAGCAGGGTCTCGTGCTACATGCTCACGGATGTCGGGGAAGGCTTCCAGCACATAGTGCACCGTGCGCATTTTATCGGTGTTGGGCACAATGAGAGCAGCTTCGGCAACCGTCTCCCCGCGCAGGAGCGTGAACTGTGCCATACAGCCGGTCAACACCACCCGCGCGCCCGGATTCTGGCGGGCAGCGCGACGCACCATCTGCAGGGACTTCTTTTCCGCCAACTGCGTCACCGAACAGGAGTTAATGACGTAGAGCTCCGCAGGCTCATCGAAACCTGCGATGGCGAAGCCCTGCTCCTCGAAGGTATCGATGATGCGCTGTGTCTCGTACTGGTTGACTTTGCAGCCCAGCGTGGCGAAAGCAACGCGAATCATTTGCGCCCGCACCTTGCGAAGTATTCTGGCTTAGTTTACCCGAAGAGCAGGGCATTGCGCAAACGCAAGCAGACAGTTGTAACGCCATCCTCGGAGAACCCCGTACGCCCTCGGTGAATGAACGTGTCCCTAACGTGGACGCACGGTGGTTCGCACTGGCGGTGTCACCGTCCTGTTTGTGCCCAGAATGCCTTCCGGCTGGCGGCAAGGCATGTCCGCTCGAAACGATGCAGGCGGGCGAAGGCAGGGCATATACCTCTGCCAGCCGGCCGCCGGCTCAATAACCTGAACATGATACTGATTGATGGCCGGTTGTGTGGAAGTGCGCGGTAGAATGGTTTGCGTCTGCGTCTGCCCGCTGGACGCGGCTCTCACCGTTTTGACAGGAGCTGCGACGGGAGTGTACTTCTCGTTCGGCGGGGGGCTGTTTTGTGGGCTAACGTGGGGCAACACCGCGATGACCGTTGCCGCCGCCACACCGCCAAACAGCAGGCTCTGAACCAGAGGTTGCATGGAGAAAACTCCCTGTCCTGAGAGTTACAGGATTATCTATTCCTCTTCATTTTCATTATACGCGGTGTTTTGCCGCAAATGTTGCAATACCGCGTTCGTTCGGAGAGGGGGTTGGCTTAAGGATCCTTCATTAACTGGTTCGGAGGATTCAAATCTTGGGCTATGGTGGTCCCGGGTCAGGGACACCCACACAGTCCGCCATTCGGTGAGCTTCTCGCCATCGGGGAATGCAGGAGACTCCCATGCGCTATTGCTAATCAGTTAATGGCAGTTCCGACATCGGTTTTCTGGATGTGTGCAACAAGCCGTACGAACTGCTGGCGCAAGCGGCTCGACAGAGCCATGAGCGTATGTACGCCGTCGCGGCGGGGCCGGAGCCGCCTATCGACGAGCCGGTGGAGTACCTGCCCAAGCTGTTTATGTACGGGAGGAGAGTATGTTAGCTGCGGTTTTATCCGATTTCAACCAGCTGGAGCTGCGCGAAGTGCCCACGCCCGAGCCGGGCCCGGGTGAGGTGCTGGTGCGCATTAAAGCGTGCGGATTCTGTGCTACCGATTACAAAGCCATTAAGGGCATTCGGCGCAACGTGCGGTTCCCGCTCATCCCGGGGCACGAACCGGCGGGTGTAGTGGCTGCGGTCGGTGCCGGCGTGAAGCACGTCAAAGAGGGCGACGAGGTGATTGTGCAGCCGAGCGGTTTCTGCGGCACCTGTCCGTACTGCCGCACGGGACTGCATCACTACTGTCCGCATTCCTTCGTCACTGGCGGCGACGGACCGGAAGATGTGCGCCCCGGCAGCTTTGCGGAGTACACCGTGACCGCCGCGACATCGGTCTATCCCAATCCAAAGCACATCAGCTTTGACGCCGCCTGCCAGACCGAGCCGGTGAGCGGTGCGTGGAAGGGTGTCATTCACACCTCGCAGATGCAGCTGGGTGACGATGTGGTGGTGATTGGCACGGGCGGTATCGGTATGTACTGCCTGATGGTGGCGAAGGCGGCGGGTGCAGGGCGTTTAATAGCCATTGATATCAGCGACTACGCGCTGGAGACTGCCCGACGGCTCGGCGCGACGCACACCATCAATCCCCTGCGCGAGGACGCCAAAACCGCCGTCTATGACATCCTGCCCGATGGCCCCGACGTGATTATCGAAGCAGCGGGACCCATCGAGGCGGTGAAACTGATGGTCAGCCTGCTGAGGCGGGGTACACGCTGGAACGTTTTCGGCATTACCACCCACGAGACTTTTGAACTCGACGGCGGTCTGATGCACTTTTTAGAGGCGCGTATGGACGCCAGCTTCGGCACGAACCCGCTGGCGATGCAGAAAGCCATCCGCCTGATTGAACGCGGGCTGGTGGACCCTGAGAAGGTGATATCGCACCGCTTTCCGCTGACAGACATCCACAAAGCAGTGGAAGTGATGGCAAGCCGGGAGCGCAACAAGGTTATTATTTATCCCTGAAGGAGGCTGAAGATGTTTGACTTCACGTTCCATAACCCAACGAAAATCCTGTTTGGCAAGAATGCCATCGAGCGTATGGGGGCGGAGATACCCACCGATGCGCGCATCCTGATGACATACGGGGGCGGCAGCATCAAGCGCAATGGCGTCTACGAACGGGTGATGGACGTTTTGAAAGGCAAGAGGGTGACCGAGTTCGGTGGTATCGAGCCAAACCCGCGCTACGAAACGCTGATGCCCGCAGTGGAGCTGGTGCGTCGTGAAAAGATAGATTTCCTGCTGGCTGTCGGGGGCGGCTCGGTGCTGGACGGCACGAAGTTCATCGCCGCGGCGGTTCCTTTTGAGGGAGACCCCTGGGATATTCTGGAGAAACGGGCGGAGGTGCGGAAAGCCCTACCCATCGGTGCGGTGTTGACTCTGCCGGGCACTGGCTCCGAAATGAACGGCAACGCGGTCATCACGCGCTGGGAGAAGAAGGCGAAACTGGCTTTTTACTCGCCGCTGGTATACCCGCGTTTTGCCGCGCTGGACCCGCAGACCACCTTTTCCCTGCCGCCACGCCAGACCGCCAACGGTATCGTGGACGCCTTCGTGCATGTGATGGAGCAGTATCTGACCTATCCGGTGAATCCCCCGTTGCAGGACCGGATGGCAGAGGCGATTCTGCTGACCCTTATCGAACAGGCTCCGAAAGTGCTGGAGAACCCTACCGATTACGATACACGCGCCAACATCATGTGGTGTGCGGCGATGGCGTTAAACGGCATCATCGGTGTGGGAGTGGCACAGGACTGGGCGACCCATGCAATTGGGCACGAGATAACCGCTCTGTACGATATCGACCATGCCCGCACGCTGGCGATCGTGCTGCCGGGAGTCATGGAGGTCAGGCGTCGGGAGAAGCGGGAGAAGCTCCTGCAGTATGCAGAGCGGGTGTGGGGCATTCGTGAAGGAGATGAGGATAGCCGCATCGATGAGGCTATAGAACGCACTCGCGAGTTTTTCGAGAGCGTGGGTATTCCCACCCGTCTGTCGGCGTACGGCATCGGGGCGGAGGCTATTCCGGCGATTGTGCAGCAGTTGCGCGCGCACGGAATGACCGCGCTGGGCGAGCACGGCGACATCACGCCCGAGGTGGCGGCGCGGATTCTGGAACGTTGCCTGTAGTTACTCCACCACCAGCAGCCGGGTTTCGAAGCTTTTCAACGCCACCGCATCGGTGCGCCACAAGGTGTCTTGTGGCCCCTCTCCCATCGGAGAGGGGCACTGCACTGAACCTGCTAGAACGGTGGTCCCGGAGGCGGCACGCGAATCTCGGCAGAGACCGTTTCGTTTCCGCCCCTATCCACCGCCTTGACCTGCACGCGGACGGTGGTGGCAGGGAGCGTTGCCTGATACTGCTCCTTGCCGGGCACCTGCTGCATGGCGACTGCCGTTGGCGTGGGGTCTACTCCCACTGCCAGCACCATCACGGAAGCTACCCCCGTGCCCACGTCGTATGCCTGCACCTGCACCTGAACGCGGTTGGTGCCCGCTTCGCGGGTAAGCGTCGGTGCGCCAATGACGGGCGGCGTGGGGTCGAAGGGTAGTCCTTTCTCGGCGGTGCCGCACCCCACGAGCCACAATCCTGCCAGCGTCGCCAGCAAAGCGATTGCCCACGATTTGCTCTTCATCGTGCCACCCCCTTTCACCGTGTCAACGTGACGGGTATCGCACTGCGAACCACCTGCCCGTCCACGCCGGTGGCTCTCACTTCCACGATGTAGCTACCGGCGGGCAGGGCAATGCCGTTCGCATCGCGTCCGTCCCAGGTGATTTGCTGAATTCCTGCCGAGCGCGTCACGCCATTCGTCAGCCGGCGCACCAGCTTGCCTGCGGAGAAGACGTTCACCTCCACCTGCGCGCTGGCACTGAGGTTGAACGAGATGGTGTAACTCCCTCCGGCGATCCGTCCGCCGCTCACCCGCAGCTGTGACAGGCGAAGCAGACTACCTTGCGGGGTCATCTCGACGCGGAACCGGTACACGCCTCCCTGTCGGCTCACCGCGAAGGTGTGCAGGCTGGTGGTGCGCAGGAACTTGCGTTCGCCGGTTTGGAGGTCTACCAGAACAGGGTTGACCGTGCGAGGAGCGGTATGCACACCCTGCCATTGCAGGGTGGCAGTGGTCTCACTGCTGGCGGGCACGTGAACCTCTATCTCCCACGGTGAGTTTGCGCGGCTGTTCGCCCGCACGTCCACCGCCAGCGGCTCGCCGTCGCGCATGAGCACCAGCTTTGGTTCGGAAGAAGTTACCGGCGGCTCTGGCGGCAGACCGATGGTGATGCTATCGGCTCGACTCGCTCCCAGGATCGCTTCTGCGCTGCCCGATGCGGTCTGCACCTGCAGGCGTACCGCCCACGCGCCTGTATGCTGTGAGGTAGCACGTGTGCTGTTGGGGATGATGCCGTCCGACGGATTGAGCAGCAGCTGGCACTCCTCATGGGCGAACACCCAGTAGCCTCGCCACGGCTCGATGGTGTTGACCGCGCCGGGGATGCGCAGCGGGTCGTACACCAGCACGTAGCGACCGGTAGCAGGATTCGCGCCGTCCTGCACCCACCCCCAGGCGTGGTCTTCTATCCAGCCAGCCTGCCGCGCCTGACGCAGGGTGACCTCCTCGCCTTGTCGGCGCACCTTGATGCCGTCCACATCCCACACGATGGGATTGGCGGAGGTGCTGGCGATGAAGTTCCACCCGCGTCGCAGGGCGATGGGGAAGGAGATGGGCAGTTCGTTGCCGGCGAGGCTGACGGTTACCGGCTGCGCTGCGCTGAACCAGTAGCCCACGCCGACGAGCAGGTTGTTACCCGCATCCACGTAGGACTGGGTAGCCGCATCCCATGCTTTCACTGGCACGTCTGCGATGCCGATGCCGCCCTTGCTGGAATCGGGCAGCACGAGGTTCACCGCGAACGTGCCAACCCCCACCAGACGCGAGGGTACCCTGACGGATACCTTGAACGAACGGCTCGCCGAGTTGCTCCATTGCTGTCCGTCACTGGCGTAAGCCACCAGCTGGTAGGTTCCCGCGCTGAGCGCGTTGCTGGCAGGCACGCGGAACACCGCCGTCTCGCCGCTGTCGTAGCTGGATTTGCTCCAGCCAGTGGAGTCCACCGTCTGGTCATACACCGCTACCTGCTGCCCGCCGCGAGTGAGCACCAGTTTGTAGCGCAGACCGTCCGACAGGTCGGCGTCGGTGCTTCGCAGGCGGAACTCGGGCGTTGCGGAGGTGACTGCGCCCGCCGCGGGGGCCAGTATCTCCGGGGCTTCAGGAGCCTGGTCCACCGTGAAGCTGCGCTCCCAGCTGCCGCTGCTCCACTGCTTGCCGTCGTAGGCGAACGCCTGCCACTGGTACGCCCCCTTCGTCAGCGCAGCTCCTGCCGGTACCGTGAAGACCGCCGTCTCGCCGCTGGCGTAGCTGGATTTGCTCCAGCCGGTAGCGTCCTCGCTCTGGTCAAAGGTCGCCACGACCTGTCCCGCCTGCTTTAACACAATCTTGTATTGCAGGCTATCGCTGTTGGCGTCGGTGGCACGCAGGCGGAAGGTGGGTGTATACGCCACAAAGGCATTGCCCGCAGGCTCCAGCAGCTCGGGCGCAGCCGGCGGCGAGTTGACGATAATGGTGCGGCTCTCGCTGCCTTCACTCCACTGCTTGCCGTCGTAAGCGAACGCCTGCCACTGGTAGATACCGGGGTTGAGCGCACGGTTGGCAGGGATGGTCAGCGTGGCTTCTTCCCCGCTGGCATAGCCGCTCTTGTTCCAGCCGGTGGCGTCCACCGTCTGGTCAAAAGTGGCGACGGTGGTGTTATCGCGCGTGAAGACAATCCGGAATTTCAGCACATCGGTAGTGTCGATGTCGCTTGCCTGCACCTTCAGGGTCGGCGTGCCCAGTACGATGGCATTCGCGTCCGGGCTAATCAGCGTGGGAGCACCCGGCATTCGGTTGACCACCATAGCGCGCTTTGCACTGCCCTCGCTCCAGCGGACGCCGTCGTAGGCGAACGCCTGCCATTGCAGGGAACCGTTGGGCAACGCTTGCGCGGCGGGTACCGTCAGCGCCGCCTCCTCGCCGCTGGCGTAGTCCGGCTTGCTCCAGCCGGTGGTATCGGTGGTCTGGTCGAAGACAGCGACCTGCTCGTCCCCTCGCCAGATGACCACCTTATACTTCATCCGGGAGCCGGGCGAGGAGGTGGCTTTCATGCGGAAGGTGGGCGTCGGGGAGACGACCGCACCCGGCGCAGGCTGCAGCAGCACCGGCACCGGCGAGATGAACTCGTAGACCGCCTTCAGCTGGTAGTCGGCGTCCATCGTGAGGGTGATGGTGCGGTTGGTGGAGAAATCGGCTCCGTTGCGCACCCATTTGATGAAGACGTTATCGTTGGGTGCGGTGGCGGGAGCGGTCAGTGTCACCTGTACACCGCCGTCATACACCCGGCTGAAAGGAGTCGTTCCGTCGCCCTGTCCGTTGATGTCGTTGGGGGTTACGGTGATGGCGACGCCGCTATCGGGGTCGGACGAGGTCACGTCCAGCGTGTGCGTCACCGCCCCGGTCACAATCATCGAGTACGCCTGCCTGCCCGCGGGGCGCAGGATGCCCTTATGCGTCACCGTGATGGTGTACACGCCCGCCTGCGGGTTGGGCACGACCACCTGCTCCACGTTGTCTACCACGTTATCACCGGTGGTAGCGGGAGCCGCGGGGTTCAACGGGTTGAGCACCCAGGGCAGGTAGGTAGTGGTTCCATTGGTGACGCGCAGGTCGAGGTCGTTCACCAGCATCCTGTCGGGCGGGTCCAGCGACACCGGAGGCGGCGTACCGGGTGGGTCCGTCCACACGATGGTCACCTTCAGCGGCTGGCTTCCGTCAGACACCACGCGGACGGTATGTGTCTCGCCGTTACGCAGGGTACGCTCCTGTATCGCATAGGGGTTGCGCGCGCTGAGTGAGATCACCTCGGCGGCGGTTCTGGCGTTCAAAATGCCCCAGCCGAACATGTAGTCTGGTCCGTCCGCGGGGCCGCACTCATCGGCGGTGTGGATTGCCAGCGCCTTGAGGGTGCCTGAGCGCATGTTTGTCCCGCCGTGTGTCTGGCGGTAGTGCTGGATGAGCAACCCGAGTGCGCCGGCGACGCTGGGCGCCGCCATGGAGGTGCCTTCGTAGATATCGTATCCTCCAATCACCGGAGAGAAGACTTTGACGCCGATACCCACGAGGTCTGGCTTAATCCGTCCATCATCGGTGGGCCCCCAGCCGCTGAAATCGCTCATGCGCACGCTACCCGATCCTGCATACCCGCCAGGTATAGGATGCACTGCGCCCACTATGATAGAGTTCTTGCCGGTCGCTCCGACGGGCGTGGTATCGTAGCCCGTTGCACCACCGTCGATGTCATGACTATCGTTGTATAGGCGACCGTCGGTGTGGTAATGTTGCACCGGTTGAGACACGGGGCCTTCTCCCCGGTCGTTGCCTAAGGCCACACAAATGGTGTAGTATGGGGCGTTATAGGCAATCTCGTCCCATGTACGATCCCAATCGCCGTAATATCCGAACTTCCAGTCCTCTCGCTGGCTAATGGAGGTATCGCCGAGCCACATGAAATCCAGTATCCAGCCTGCAGGAGGACCATACGAATGGTTAGACACCAGCAATCCAGCCCGGGCAGCATCCGCCATCTCAGCAAAGTCATTGTTCCAGTCATAGCTGTCTAACGTCGCGGCGTAAGCCATCCCCTTTGCCGCAGGATTGACTCCAGCTGCCGCCATGATGCCGCCGACATGTGTGCCATGGTCGTCGGCTTCCGCTCCGTCGCGGATACGCAACCGTCCCCGAAACTCGGGATGGGTCGGGTCCACAGAACCGGCGTCCCACACGCCAAGCGTGATTCCCGCGCCCGTCAGGTTCAACCCTGTCGAGCCACCGGGCCACAGTTCGTCCACGCTCAGCGATTCGGCAGACTCCAGCCCCTTGGTTACGTAGTAGATGGGTACGCCGTCGCGTACCGCCATAATCTCCATAATCGCGCCGTTGGGGAGTTTGCGGCGCACGGGCAGGCCGTGTTGCCTCGCCCATTCCTCTGCCTGTTGTTTCTCGACGGCTGCTCGTAACGAGGCTCGTGCTACCAGAGAGGTCAGTGCGGGAATATTGGTTTCCTCTTGCGCCGGGGCGACACGACCCATCGGCAAGACAAGCAGAACACCCCACAAGAACCCAAGTGCACGAGCAAGCCACTGACCTTTTGCCATATGCTCCCTCCTTTGTCTGCTTCTCGCCCACAGGCATGGTGGACACCGCAAATATAGCAGGTCTGCGACAAGTTGTCAATACGGGTAAGAGGTCCCTTTTCGGAGAAATCGCGTTGCCACAGGCGGGATGGCGCGAGGCTCAGTGGGAGCCTTCAGAAGGTATCCAGATGAGGATAACCGCCCCGTCGTGGGGTCAGGGTAACGGTGTGCAAGTAAGAGCAGACCTGTGTCCGCGAGGCAAGATGGGTTTGCGCCGCCGGTTCTCGCAGGTCTTCCGGTCTGAGACCCGTGTGTTTCGCAATCCGCGCCAGCATACGGGGTCCCATCTCCTCCTCGTCGTGAAACGCGAACACGTAATCCGGCCAGCCTTCGCGAGACAACACGCGGTGCGAGCCACCCTTTTGCCGCTTGATAACCCAGCCAATCCGCAGCAGCGCAGAAAGCACCTGCCTTGCCTTCACCGAAGCCCACTGGCTCACACCGCTACCGAAAACAGTTCATCCGTTTCGGGAACGGGTTCCATGTTTTCTACCCGGTCGGCGATGATGCGCAACGCCAGTGCTTTCACCCGTGCAATCGCCTCTTCGCGCGTCCGGGCGTACACCAGCGCGCCGGGGATGGCGGGCACTTCGGCAATCCAGCGTCCGTCTGCTTCCTGTTCCGTTTCGATGCAGAGGTTCATGTTCGCCTCCGGTTCCTCTACTACATCCGTTTTACCATTTATTGTTGCCCTTTGGTGCCCCTTCGAACCCAATCGGGTCTCTGGTCAAAAACCTTCCCGTCGCAGGATCTAAGTAACGGTGCGTCAGTAACAGGATACCCGTTTCCACGTCCGTGTAGTAACCGCACTGCCCCTTGTAGCCGTATGGTGTCGGGTTGTTGCCAGACATGCGCTGACCCCACACGTGGCATGCCAAAGCCCG
>JAIMBJ010000028.1 GCA_023511455.1 Bacillota bacterium | reverse complement strand
GTGTCTGAGTATATGCCCGCTGTGGGGGGGTAGCGGCTGGTAGCCCTTGACAAACAACATAGACTTCAGCATGACAGTAAATCGGGTCCGCAGTCGTTGAAAAATGCATGGCCCGTCAGGTGCCTATCGCAACGGCGTAAGTCCTATCCCCTATTGGTCGGGGCAGGCGTTGCAATTCATACCCGTTGCGCCGTGGGGCTTGCTTATCTATGTTTCAGTCCCCTATTGGTCGGGGCAGGCGTTGCAATGTCAAAAACAGGGGTAAATTCGACATTTTGCCCCATTTTTGTTAGTACATTTTGCCAAGGTGCAAGACAACTCACCGCGTTGCCCGCTGGCAACACGGGGTTTTGCGATTCGACCGCCGTCGCCACCCGCGAACCTCACGCTTGAGCCGTGATCAATCGAGGTTCGCGCCCGACTTTTTGTCATTAAAACGCTTTTTCTACGTCTCATTTAAATGCAACTGCACCCATCCAGGCGTGCAGACCGCCTGCTCGTCACGCTGGCGCACCGTCCGCCGCGTCTTCGGGAAGTTTGAAGGCTGAACCCCCTGACCCCGCCGCGGCAGTGCCTCCCGCATATTCTGTACCATCTGCGCATAATCCTGCGGCAAGTCGTCGCGCACCAGCCCCATCACCGTCGTGCCCAGATAGCCCTGCCCCCAACCCACGCACAGCAGGGGCGTGTCGCGGCGGTTCAGCGACTGCAACCGCTGCAGCTCCTGCTTCACCGCGGCAGGATAAGGATACCGCAGTTCACGCTGCAACCTGCGCTCCGCCCGCTCGTACAGCACCTCGAACAGCGTCTGCCACAACAGGTATTCGCCCAGCGCGTCGTCCAGCCCCAGCGGCTTCAGGGGGGCGTCGGGCACCAGCGTCAGCGTGAAGCGCGTGTTGGCTCCAGGGCGCACCATCTCCAGCCATGTGTGAGTGGGGCGGTTCGTCCCCTCCGAACGCACCAGACGCAGGCTCACCTGCTCGTGCGCGAAAGGCTCGCCATCCGACACCATCACGAAGCGCAGGAGGTCGAAGTTGGCTTTCGACCTGCCGCCCCGAAGGAGAGCCTGCTCCATCTGTTGCCACACGTCGCGCACCTCACGCTTCAGGCGTCGGCGGTCGCCTGCTGCGGTCTTCAACCGCTCTTGTAGGGGCTGTTGCAGGTAGCGTTCCAGGCGGTTATCCTCCAGCAGCAGGTCTTCCAGCAGGGCGGTGCGGATGGCCCCCTTGAGCGATGAACCGGGCAGGTAGGCGCAGCGACGGGCGTCGCGCAGGTGTGCCTTCAAGCCGCGTACGGCGTCTGGCTCGCCGCACTCCTCCATGCGCAGTGAATATGCTGCCACCTGCTTCGCCACCGCCTCCACGTCCTGCCGGCGCAGGCTGTCGGTCAGGAAGCGCGTCAGCGACATCTGCCTCTGCTGCGGCGTGCCCAGCACCTGCGCCACGCTATCCATCCACTGCAGGAAGCGCGAGGTGACGTTCGCCCCTTCCAACCACCGTTGCCAGCGGTTGTCGTCTATCACGTACAGCATGTCTTTCACCCGCAGGTAGCTGAGGGCGTTGACCGTCTCGCCGCTGCCCACATGCACGGGGGTTTGCACCTGCACGTTCACCGTGTACACTTCGTGCTTCATGCTTCACCTCCGGAGAAGGCGGGTATCGCGCGCCCGCACACCCACACCGTGTGCCCCAGCCGCTCGCCGGAGGGCACGGCGCGTCCGTACACCTCCTGCGTCTGGGTCAAGGGGAACACGCTGCCGGGCGCAAACAGGCGGCGCAGGGGTTTGTATACCGCCAGTCCGCCCGTATACATTGCTTCGTATTTCGCCTGCCAGTGGATGAGCTGATAGCGTGGCGGCGTGTTCCAGCCCTGCAGCTCCTGCGGGGTGGGCAGGTAGTGGCTCAGGCTCACCCACGAGCGGGGCGTCGGGGGGTCAGGAGGCGCGGGGGCGACCTCCCACAGGTGGAACTGAAACTGCCCTTTGCCCGAGGTGCGCTCGCCGCCCACGCCGGTATCGCTGAGGAAGCGCAGCAGGGCGGGCAGACGTTCCATGCCCTTCTGCGACTGGACATGCACGCCGAACCACAGCCCCATCTGCGGCGCGAAGAAGGTCGCCTCCCGCAGGAACAGCCTGCCCTCCACCACCGCCAGCGTCCAGCGGTCGATCTCGTTATGGGTGATGTCCTTAGTGGTCAGCAGGGCGCGACTGCCCCGCCCCAGTCCGAACTGCTGCGCCTCCTCACGGGGTAACAGGCAGCTGCCGCGCAGCACCAGACGCTCTGCCTCCATCTCCTGCAACAGCCTGTCGGCGTTCCACTCGCCCCGCACGAACTGGACGAACAGGCTCTCGCTGAGATACTGCGCCCCTTTCAGCCGCTTGACTTGGCTGAGGCTGCGGGTCACCCGCTGTTTACTGGGCAGTGTGCGGTCGGACAGGCGGTGGACGGGCAGGGCGAGTACGGGCATGGGATAGAAGCGCAGGCACGCGTCGTCGGCTTGCAGTAGAGGGAACGCGCCGGTGCAGGTGAGTTCCTCCGCCATCGCCTGCGCTTCGCTGTGCCCGTACAGCACCGCCGTTGCCCAGCACAGCGCGCTGAACAGCGTGGGAGACGGCGGCGGTGTGCCCGTCACCGCCCCGCACGGGGTCATCTTCACGCAAACGCCGGGCATGGGGCTACCCTCCTTCCGTCCGTTTGCCGAAGAATCGCTCGAACGCCCCGTTGTTCTGCAGGAAGCGGAGGGGCGTGGCTGCCGCCTGTTTTTTCTCCTCGTCGTTCATCTCGCCGTTGGGGAACAGCGTCTGCTCGGGCGCGCCCTGCAGGTAGTAGTCCAGCCCGCGCCAGATGACGCGCAGCTGGCGGAACGCCACCCGCCCACTGCCTCGCGAGCCGCTGCCCCCCAGCGAGCTGTCCTCCAGCAGGCGCATGGCCGCCAACAGCTGCCTCAACAGGTCGGTGGCGTCGCCCGCGTAGCGGTCGAGAACCATCTGCACCCAGAACCGCGCGCCCGCGGGCACGCGCTCCATCGTGCGCGGGTTCGCCTCCGAGGTGATGCGGTCGAGGAAGTTCTCGGTCTTCAGCTCGGTAAAGATACCCTCCCCCAGTATCTGCTGCATCTCCTTGCGTGCGCTTTCCACCAGAAAGGCATCGCGCACCGTCAGGCGGGTGGGACCGGCGGTCTGCCGTACCTGTGAATCGTCCGACGCCACGCCAAACAGCCTGCCCACGAGGTAGGCTTTGTCCCAGCGTTCTGCGCCGTTGTTGCTGGGGCGCGGTTGCCCCAGTTCACTGCAGTGGTACGCGCCGTACACCTTGTGCTTGGGGTGTCGGTCGATCAGCCCCAAACTCCATTCGGTAAGGTGGCGCAGTTTGCCCTTCAGCGAGGAGCCGGGGATGTAGGGTTCGTCGGTGAGCGGGTCGCGGATGACGGGGTTATCCACCCCACCAATCTCGAAGCCGGTGGTGCTGCCCCCGATGTGCAGTCCCGTGACCGCCTCCAGCTGCACGCTGATGATGTACTTGCCTTCCAGTGCTGGTTGATTCATCGTGTCTCCTCCTTCCCTCATGAGCGGTACTTGTGATAGGCGAGAATGGCTTCCACGAACTCGAACGCCCTCAGGAAATCGGCGTTGGTAGGCAGGCGTTCCGGTTTAAACACCTCCCGCAGGAGCTGGTAAAAGTCTTTCGGGATGAGCTCCCTGCCCACCGCGTACGCCAGTGTGGGCATCAGCTGAAGCAGTTTCGCGCTGTCGAACGGGTCAGAGCGGTTCGCTCGGTCTACATCCCGCTGCATCGTTTTCAGCGTGTGGAACACCTTGCGCAGCTGGGTGGGCTTCAGGCTGGCGGTTCCGATAGCCTGCACCACCTGGTCCGCCAGTCCCCCCTCCAGGGCGAACTCCCTCACGTCCAGCTCGCTCAGGCGGTTGAGCCGTTTGATGCGGTCGATGACCTGTTGGATGTTGGGTTTTTCTGGTTTGTTCATGGTGTTCAATCCTCCCTCATCTTGAGACTGACGATAGAGACAGGTATTCGGATGTTAGGCATGGCGCGAGGGATGCGCTCCAGAAGGCGCAGTTGTTGCACCACTTCGGGAGGCACGCGCCGCGCCAACTGGTAATGGAAGCGGGGTATCCACTGCAGGTTGGGCTGCTGCGGTTCGCGGAAGAACTCCTCGTGCAAACGCAGCAGGAAGTAGACGAACCCCTTCGCCACCTGCCTGTGCTGTACGGCGCGGTACAGGTCCTTGGCGAACGCCACCAGCTGCTGCCCCTCCTGCCACGAGACGACGGTATCGAACAGGCACACGTGGTCGCCGCGCGACAGGGGGTTTGTATCGGTGCCCCGTTTGGCGCGGGCGAGGTCTTCTTCCGCCAGCTCGGCAAAGCGCGGCACAGGGAACTTCGGCTTCACACACACCACCGCGCCGGACAGCGTGAGGTTCGGGTTCTCGCCCACGAAGCGGTGAAAGTCGTCGTTCACTGCCTGCGCCAGACGGATGGTCGCCTCCCACGGACCGATAACGAACACGTCGTCGCCGCCCGCGTACAGCGTGTAGAACGCGCCCGAGGTGGCATCTACCTTCGGCGGGCGTGGCAGGCTTTGCGCCCATTCCTCGCTGACCTGCAGGCACAGGTGGTTCAGCCACCCGCCAAAAAAGGCTTCGAACGCGCTGCTCAGCGTGGCGAGGCGGCTGATGGTGGGAGGCTCGACTCCCATGCCGAACACCGCGCCGAGGTAGTCCACGTCCATCTTCAGCACGCCCAGCCGCGCCGCGCCCTCGCCCAGCTCCGCCATCGGCTCGAACGGGATGAGGACGCCACCGCAGGTCGGCACGCGGTTCGCCACGAACTGGAAGCGGAAGCCGATAGCGGCGTCTGCCGGACACGGCGAGATGAAGTCGTCGGGGCTGTTCAGGCGCACCAGCAGCACGTCGCCCGCCGGGGGCGATTGTACTAGCTGTTCGCGCTCCTGCGCGTTCAGCAGGCGCACCTGCATGTTCAGCGGTGGGAACGTCAGCGCGGTATCGTGTGCCTGCGCAGGCTCCCACACGAAGGCGAGGCTGTGCGTATCGGGCAGTTTCGCGCCGATTCGCTGATGCATCTGGCATTCGGGACACAGCGCCCCCTGCGGCGACGGAAGAATCTGGCAGGACGGACACGGGTGCGGCATCGCCTGCTCGGAGATGAAGAGGCGTTCGCCCATCTCCTGAATCAGGCTCCAGCTGCGGCGCGTCTTCTCCTCGGTAAGTCTCTCCGCTACCCGGATATATATGTCGCCAAAGTTGCCGAAATCGTGCGCCCAAAGGTCTATCACCGCCGCCTGCAGGCTCAATAGCCCGCCACTGGTTTCCAGCAGATACTTGCGGACTTCCTGAAGGGTCTGGCGCACAGCGGTCAGCGCACTCTCCGTTGCGGGCAACAGCAGGTCGATGGTTCCTCCCCCGCAGAAGAGGATGTTGGCAGGGGTCACATCGCAAACGCGAATGACCTGCTCTGCCAGCGCGTGCGCCAGCATCGCCACAAAGAACGACCTTCCCCGCAGCAGCCGCGCGACGCCTCCGGTGTCTGATTCAGGACGCGCGATACGGAAGATGAAGGACTGGATACCCCCGATATCGATGCGCACAAACCGCGCTAGCGGGGCGCGCCCGCGTTCCACCTGTTCTACCACATCCGGTACCCCCTCCTGCGCGAACTGCCGCAGCAGCGTGATGATCTGGTCCAGTCGCGCGTCGGGCAGGCTCTGCGCGTCCAGCTTCATCAGGCACGCGGCGATGGCGGTAACTACCTTCGTGTGGTCGTACAGCGACACGTCGGGAACGGTGCGGATTGGAACCCATTCCCACGGCGTCGCCGACGGTACAAACGCCCAGTACTTGCGGATAAGCGAAAGCAGCGTATGCAGATGCATCGGGTGGAACGGCGGCAGTGCGTTGACCTCCTGTACAAAGTCCTGCCACAACTGCTGATAGGCTCCCGCCTGCACGCGGCTATCCGACGATGGAAAAAGCGCGCTCAGTTCCTCGTCCAGCGGTTCCAGCGGGTGGTAGCGGTCTTCTCCCCTGTCAGCGCGAAACTCCACGCGGCTTGCCACCGACACCAGCGCGGCTTCGTCGCTGTCGAGACGCTCGCGCGGCTCGCTCTGCCTTTCCATCGCCGCCAGCTTGTCCGCCACATGCAGCAGCTTCTGCTGACGGGTGGTGGGAGTATCGTGGTGTGCACCCGCCAGCGTTGCCACCCGCCGGGCGCGTTCCTCGCCCAGATAGCCTGACAGCGAACGCACGAAGTCCTGACTCATCGCGGCGTGCTTCTGGCGATAGTCGCCCCCGAAACGCTGGCTGACCTTGCCCGCGTCGTGCAATAGCGCAGCCAGACACAGGTCCATCTCGGTCTCAGTCATGCTCGCTTCCCTCCTCACTCACGATGCGTATCTTGCCCAGACCCATCACAGTGCCCTTGCCAAGGTGCACATACTCCGCCGCTACCAGCAGCGGCAGGAAAGGTTCCAAATTGCCTTCGACGGTCATCTCCCCCATGAATCCGCCCATCGGTAGACGGCGACGCTGCCGCCGCGAATAGCGTTCCTGCTCCACCCACTGGATGCGTTTCTGAACGGTGCGTACGTGCTGCGCTAACGTAATCAAGCCACTAAAATCCCAGCTGGGTTCTGCACTGCAGTGGAAGTACAGCAGACCTGAGAGGCGGTGCAACATCGCCCGCACCAGATGATGAAACTCCACCTCGTCGGTCAGCTTGCCTTCGAAGCGGAGTCGCGTCGGGCTGAGAAAGTGGACATGCAAACGGTGCGGTGACAAGCCTTGCGCCCGCGCCACCAGGTCCTTCCCCATAATCAACGGTACCCGCAGCATGTCCAACCCCTGATCCGCACGGAAAACGGACACCCACTGACCGTCGGCTCGCTGCGCCTCCACCTGCGTCAGCCGAAACCGTCCTTTGCCTTCCTGCCGCCCCGCCCCAAGCCCGCTTTCCTCCAGCTTCTGCGCGGTGAACACGAAGTAAGCAAAGTAATCCACTGCCCGCCCAATCAACGTTAACCCGAACTCCAGCTGTTCTCCCTCGGCAACGGCAAGGCTATCGCCCGCAGGTGCATCGAACACGTAGGGACGAGGTACCGTGTCATAATGGCGCAACCGCTGGGAATCCGGCGCGGGGGCTGTCTCAAACACATATCCGTAGGCGCACTGATGACGAAGAAGGCATCCCTCGCAGGTCGGTGCGCGTGTGATGCACACCAGCCGGCGGAAGACACTGCCGAACGCCCCGCGCAAGGTGGAACCCGCAAATGTGCGGAACTCGATGGGAGAGAGGCAATCCAGTGTAAACCGATATCGTGCCACGCGAAAACTGTCCAGCATCTCGCACCCTCCGGAGAGATCATAATCCATTTGGCTACACCATACGGTTTATCCTGTCTTTTTGTCAGCGATGGCGACTATATGGTGTCCATCGCATGGGCGGCAGGGATTCGCCCTTCACGCGGCGAATGGTCGGACAACAGGTTGTAGACAGGCGAGGAGAGAGGTGGTATCTGTCGCGCAGTATCAGGATATCCTGCAACGCTTTCAGGAGCTGCGGCTTATCGTTATCGGCGACCTGATGCTGGACGAGTATGTGTTCGGCATCGTGCGGCGTATCTCGCCGGAGGCTCCGGTACCCGTGGTGGAGTGGACTTCAGAGAGCTTCGTGCCGGGCGGAGCCGCGAATGTGGTGAACAACCTGCTTGCGCTGGGCGCGCAGGCGAGTGTGTTTGGCGTAGTGGGCGATGATGAGAAGGGTCGCACCTTGACCGCTCGTCTGGCGGAGAGCGGTGCGGATGTGAGGGGTATTCTGGTGGATGCCTCACGCATCACCACCAGCAAGACGCGCGTCATCGCCCACAGCCAGCAGGTGATACGTCTGGACAGGGAACAACGACATCCCCTTTCGGAAGCCATACGGGGGGAGATGTTGCGCAGGCTGGAGACCGTTCTGCCACGTGCCAGTGCGGTGGTGCTTTCGGATTACCAGAAAGGGGTGTTGACGCCATCACTGGTGCGCGAGGTGATAGCACGGTGTGCAACCGCCGATGTGCCGGTGATGGCAAATCCCAAACCCCCTCTCCTGCGCCACCTGCGCGGTGCCAAACTGGCATCTATTAACCTGCTTGAAGCGCAGGCGTTTGCCAGCAGCCTGGGCAACGGCACGGAGTTGCAGGAGCTGCCCCAGATAACCTCTGCAGCGCGCGAGTGGCGGGAAATGCTGGGCTTACAGGCACTGGCAATCACACTGGGCGCACAGGGCATACTGCTCTCTACAGAAGACTCTCCCACGTTACACGTGCCTGCCATGCCGGTGGAGGTATACGATACCGCAGGCGCAGGCGATACGGTCATTGCCACACTTACCTGTGCGCTGGCAGCTGGCGCGGACTGGCGCACCGCCGCCCGTCTGGCGAACGCGGCGGCAGGAAGCGTGGTGCGCCATGTGGGGGTGGTTCCCCCCCAGCGCGACGAGATTCTGCGCCTCCTTGCCGAGAATCATTATGATTGATAAACGTTCTGAGGAGATGGTGATGGTACAGGAGAATATTCGCGCGTGGATGACCACATTGCTGTTTCTGCTGGTGACAGCAACCACCGCGCACGCGCAGGTTTTGCCGCGTGTGGAGGTGCAGGGAAGTACGCTGATAGTCAACCGCACCATAGCCATCCGCGTTCGCGTCGCCAACGGCGAGCTCCCACCGGAGCGGAGAGCGCAAATCGCCGCAGAGCGACTGCAAGCCGCCGTCGCGCGAGGATTGGGCGCACAACATGTCGGTGTGAAAACCGAACGACGGCGGGCAGCGGTAACGATGGGTGGCGGCGTATTGCTCTATGCTACCCGAGCCGACGCACGCGCCGCCGGAACAACGCCTCTCCGTCTGGCTCAATCATGGGCGAGTTCACTCCGACACTGCCTCGCCATCCCTCCGCTGAGTCTCAGCACCAGCGAACTGCTGGTGCCGCTGGGCGAGTCGCGCACCGTGCGCGTGAACGGCTGGCTGGAGGGAACGGTGGTCGTTGCCCCTACAGGTACGCCGGACGACGGCATAGCGGACCCGGCGGTGGTCGGCGATGGACGCACCTTGCGCGTTACCGGACGTGCGGTGGGGCGTGAGCAGGTACTTGTCTCCGTTGGGGAACTGTCGGTACCGCTTATGGTCACTGTCCGTAAGTATGCAGGCGATGTCAAACTAAACGAACCGGTGGTGGTTACGGGAATCGGTCTGCCTGCCAGCTTCATCAGGCAGGCGGTGGAGTCTGCGATTGTGCGCGCGGCACAGCTGGAACCGGGAGCACAGGTGCAGATGTCTTCCCCCATCCGGCTGGGCGGCATACCCGATGTGGGGCAGTCTGCCACCGCGAGCGTGCAGGTGCGTACCAGCGGCCCGGGCTATATCCCGCGCGAGCAAGAAGTGAAGGTCAGCGTGGTAAACCGCCCACTGACATCTAACGAGCCGGTACTTCTTATGATCAGCAACGACCCCGAACGGGTGCAGAGACCGCAAACACTGTTCGCCGGTGAGGTTACCGAAGCACAGGGAGCGCGATTACTCTACCACCACATGAACGGCATGGCGCAGGACGGCCTGCTGCAGATCGAGCTGCTGAACCCCACCGACACCCCGCGCGTCGCACACGTCATGGGTGCGGCAAGCACCCCCTTCCGCGACACTGTCCGCGTGGGTTACGTTGCGGGCGAACTGTTCCTGCGTGCCCTGATGAATAACATGGGACATACCGTCACCATCCCACCGCAGAGTAAGGTGGTATTGCTGACGCAAAAGATACGCCCGCTGGATACAGCCAGCGGGGTACTTCAGTTGCGCCTGCTGCCGATAGAGGGCGTACAACCACCGGCTCCATGCGTGCTGAAAGTGGCAATGCAGGCGTATCAGAACCAGCCGGTACCGCTCGCGGGTACGACGATGGTTTGGGGTTTCCTGCCTCCTCGTCCGCTCACGCCTGAAGAGCGACAGCACGCTGCCAGCACCGAACACATCTACCTCACCAGTCACAAAGTGTTGACCGCTACTTACGTGGTTGGGCAACGCTGGCAGTTCATCCGCATTGGCGAGCAAGCGGTGCGCAATCACACTCAGCAACGCAAGCTGGACGGCAACTATGGGGTCGTCTATGAGGTGCGTGTGGAGCTGGTCAACCCGACCGACAAGGTGCGCGCTGTCGAACTGGCTTTCGAGCCCAGCGGCGGCGAGGCAGGCGCTGTGTTCGCCATCGGCGGCGAGGTGCTCGGCGTGCAACGCGCGCTCCCTCCGAAGGAGTTTTCTATCACACGCATCCGCTTGCAACCCGGGCAGAAGCGCACCATTACCATCCGCACCATGCCCCTGGCGGGTTCCAACTACCCGGCGACCCTAATGGTGCGCTCTTGATGCCATATCCTTCACGATTCACTCGTTTGTGAGGGCGATGCAAATATGATATAATGCTTTTGCGGGGAGCGGTGGCCGAGTGGTCTAAGGCGCACGCCTGGAGAGCGTGTGGGCGCGCAAAACGTGCCTCGTGGGTTCGAATCCCACCCGCTCCGCCACTTTTGTGCCTCGAGGTTCCGCCATGCTACCTGCAACCGACACTATCTCCGCTATCGCCACCCCGCCCGGTGAAGGCGGCATCGGGATCGTGCGTGTCAGCGGCGCGCAGGCGTTCGACATCGCGCGAAAGGTGTTTCGACCCATTCCTGCAGAAGTGCAAAGCCATCGCATCTACGTGGGCACGGTCGTAGACCCCGACACGGGCGAACACATCGACCGCGCGCTGCTGCTCACCTTCCGCGCCCCGCGCAGCTACACGGGCGAAGATGTGGTGGAGTTCAGCTGTCACGGGGGAACGGTGCTGTTGCGGCGTGTGCTGAGGCTGACTGTGCAGCAGGGCGCACGCCTCGCCCAACCCGGGGAGTTTACTCTCCGCGCCTTCCTGAACGGACGGCTGGACCTCGCACAGGCGGAAGCGGTCGCCGACCTCGTTCGCGCGCGCACCGAGAGCGCACAGCGCCTCGCCATCCGCCAGCACGAAGGGGAGCTATCCAGAGCCATCCATGCCATCCGCGATGAACTGGTGGGGATACTCGCGCTGGTGGAAGCTTACCTCGACTTCTCAGACGACCTTGGTGAAATGGATTACGACTACCTGAGCGAACAGCTGCAGCAGTTGATTGCGCGCTGCCAGAAACTGCTTTCCACCGCCCGCTACGGACGGCTCACCCGCGAAGGGGCGACGGTGGTCATTGTCGGTCGGCCGAACGTGGGCAAGTCCAGCCTGCTGAACGCCCTGCTGGGTGAAGAACGCGCCATCGTCACCGACATCCCGGGAACCACCCGCGACGTCATCCGGGAAAGCATCCAGATACACGGCATCCCCGCGCAGCTGTGGGACACTGCCGGCTTGCGTGAAACCGAAGATGCGGTGGAACGGTTCGGGGTGGAGCGCACGCACCGATCCCTGCGGGACGCCGACCTGATACTATTCCTGCTCTCCGCACCGGAAGGATTCACCGACGAGGATAAACACCTGCTCGCGCGCCTTCCCTCCGAACGTACCCTGCTGGTGTGGAACAAGTGCGATTTGCTGCCGGAAGAGGCTCTTGCGGCACTTCGCCGGCAACTGGAAAAGCAGTACGCCGCTCGCGTGTTAACCGTCAGTGCACTCACCGGCTGGAAACTGCATGAGCTGCTCGACGCTATCGCTGAACAGCTGCTCGGCAGTGATTGGCTGATGCCTGAAGGAGCGATTGTCACCGGCGAGCGACACCAGATTGCCTTACAGACGGCAATGGAAAGCCTCCAGCGCGCACAGCGGAGCTCGCAAGAGGGCATACCGGCTGAGTTCATCGCGGTGGACCTTCGCGCAGCCATCGATGCTTTGGGACTAATCACGGGGGATACAGCCACCGAAGACATCGTGGAGCGAATCTTCAGCGATTTTTGTATCGGAAAATAAAACGTGCACGAATATCTACTTCATGTCTAGACGAACCCTGATGTATAATTTTAGCGGGACAAAAATTTGAAAGGAAAGGCAAAAGAAGTGCGCAGCCGTACAGCCATTCAGCTCAGAGTACCTGAAGTGTGCCGTCCGAATGCAACGCGCGAGGGACAGGTCAACGAAACCATACAGGAATACATCGAGGGCATATACCGCCTGCAGGAAGAAGTCGGGCGGGTGGCGACGAACGAAGTGGCGCAATACATGGGGGTGTCGCCTGCATCCGCGAGTATTATGCTCAAGCGGCTCGCGGAGCTGGGGTTTGTAGAACATACGCCGTATCGGGGTATCCTTCTCACCGAAGAGGGACGAAACCTTGCGCAGGGACTCCTTCGCATCCACCGGCTCACGGAACGGCTGTTAACGGACATCATCGGCTTACCATGGAACGATGTTCACGATTTCGCCTGCAAGCTGGAGCACTACATCGCGCCCGAAATTGCCGACAAGATAGCGGCTGCGCTGAATTATCCTTCCACATGCCCACACGGTAATCCGATTGACCCCACGGTAGACGATGGTTCGTGGCGGCTGAGCGATGCTGAAGCAGGAATGGAGTTGCTGGTGATAAAAATCACCGACGAACGGCGCGAATTTCTGGAATATATAGAGCAGCTACAACTGGTGCCAGGGGCGCAGGTAGAGGTAATGAACCGCACGCCTTTTGATGGCTTGATCCAGATTAACGTGGACGGCATGCAGCACACCATTGGCCCGGAAGTCGCCCGATATGTGTGGGTGAGGGAGGCAAAATGAACGCCCAGCCATCGCAAACCACCCATGCCCGCGTGGTGCTGGTGGGAAACCCCAACGTGGGCAAGAGCGTGCTTTTCAATCGATTGACCGGTAGATACGTGGTGGTCTCTAACTATCCGGGCACCACAGTGGAAGTCGCACGTGGGCAGGCACGGATTGGCAACATTACCTGCGAGGTCATCGACACGCCGGGCATGTACTCCCTCTCCCCAATTACCGAGGAGGAGCGGGTAGCACGTGCCCTGTTGCTCAAGGAACGTCCGAACGTGGTGGTTCATGTCGTGGATGCCAAAAACCTGAACCGGATGCTATCGCTGACCCTGCAGTTGCTGGAAGCCGGTCTGCCGGTCGTCCTGTTGCTGAATATGATGGACGAGGCAGAAAGACTGCATCTGCACATCGACCACCATGCACTGGCAAAGCGATTGGGCATTCCGGTGATACCTGCCTCGCTGATTTCAGGACGAGGCATCGAGGAGTTGAAGCACATTGTCAGCGAGTATCTTTCCGGCGGACAGAGTTATCGCCTATCCCCAGCCGATTGAAGAAGCAGCCGATGCCATCGAGGCTCTGCTGAGCGAGGGTTACAACCTCAGCCGACGAGCCGTCGCCCTGCTGCTGTTACAGTATGACGAAGAGATAGAGGAACTGGTGCGCCAGCGGGAGGGCGAGGAGCGCTTCGCTGCCATCGCCGAGCATATTCGGCGAGCGCAGGAACACTATCGCGAACCGCTCAGCATGGTGATACTCGCTCACCGCCAGAGCCTTGCCCATTCTATCGCCCATGAAGTGGTGCGACATCCTTCCACAACAAGCAGCGGTCTGGCTGAATGGGTGGGCAGGGTCTGTATGCAACCCCTCACCGGCATCCCCATCCTGCTACTGGTGCTCTACTACGGTCTGTATCAGTTTGTGGGCGTGTTCGGCGGAGGCACGCTGGTGGACCTGCTGGAGAACGGGCTGTTCGGTAACTACATCAATCCGTTCATCACGCACTGGGTTAAAGCAATCATCCCCTTCGTACCTGTTCAGGAACTGTTCGTTGGGGAGTACGGCATCTTCACACTGGGAATCACCTATGCGGTCGCTCTCATTCTGCCCATTGTGGGCACATTCTTCCTGATGTTCTCGATACTGGAGGACAGCGGCTACTTTCCCCGCCTGGCGATGCTGATCGACCGACTGTTCAAAAAGATTGGGTTGAACGGACGCGCGGTCATCCCAATGGTGCTGGGTTTCGGCTGCGACACAATGGCAACGATGGTTACGCGCATTCTGGAAACCCCGCGTGAACGGCTCATTGCTACCTTCCTGCTGGCGCTGGCTATCCCCTGCTCGGCGCAGCTGGGAGTGATTATGGCGCTGCTGGCATCGCACCCAGGCGCGCTGTTGATATGGACGGCAACGCTGGTTAGTGTCTTCCTGTTCATTGGCTGGCTGACGGCGCGAGTGTTGCCGGGCACCCCAGCGACCTTCTACATCGAAATCCCGCCGATGCGCCTGCCGATACTTTCTAACGTACTCACCAAAACCTACGCCCGAATGCACTGGTACCTGCGCGAGGTGTTTCCTCTCTTCATCTTCGCGAGCGTGGTTATCTGGCTCGGACAAATGACAGGGCTTTTTGACCTCGCCCTGCGTGCGCTCACGCCGGTGGTGCATCTGATGGGCTTGCCCGACGAGGCGGCTTCTGCTTTCCTGTTCGGCTTCTTCCGGCGCGACTACGGTGCGGCCGGGCTTTACCACCTGCAGGAGCACGGCGCGCTGAGCGGACGCCAGCTGCTGGTAAGCGCTGTCACGCTGACCCTGTTCCTGCCCTGTATCGCGCAGTTTCTCATGATGAAGAAAGAGCGGGGTCTGAAAACAGCCCTGGCGATTTCCGCCATCATCTTTCTCTTTGCCATCACAGTGGGAACGTTGATGAATCTGATACTGCAGTCACTCGGAGTGCAGCTATGAAATGTGCTTTCTGCGGTTACACCTACGAGCAGGAAGAGGCAGCCCAGGTTTGCCGGGGCTGCGGACTGTTCAGCGGGTGCCATCTGACCAAATGTCCGCGTTGTGGCTATGAGCAACCTCAAGAGCCTGCAGTGGTACAGTGGTTACGCCGCTGGCGGGCGCGACGTGCCACCGAAGCGGACACACGCAAGAGGTAATAGTCCATGCGCAAACGCCACCGCCAGCGTGGACATCCGGAGGAGTCCGCTGAAGATACTCTCCCGCTGACTGCCCTGCGCGTGGGTGAAGCGGGCACCGTGCGCGAGCTGCGACTGCATGACCATACCATCGCACAGAAGCTGCTGGCTTTGGGCGTGGTACCAGGTGTCCGTGTGAAAGTGGTTCAACGTTTCCCAGTCTACGTATTGCAAATCGGCTTCACACAGATTGCCATAGACCACCATCTCGCGAAAGCCGTACGCGTGGAACCCGATACCGAAACGTAGTTCACATGCAGAACATGAGCAATCAGTTGCAGCGTTTGCAGAAAATCCTGGCGCAGGCGGGCTATGGCTCGCGACGGGCGTGTGAACAGCTTATCCTGCAGGGGCGAGTGCGCCTGAACGGACAGGTGGTCACCCAGCTGGGCACACGGGCAAATCCCCAATCCGACGTCATCGAGGTAGACGGCAAGCGGCTACAACTGCCGAAACAGCACACCTACATCCTTCTGCACAAGCCTGCAGGCGTGATGACCACCCGCCGCGACCCACATGCCACGTGCACGGTGACGGACCTGCTGCAGGGGGTTAGCGCGCCTGTATTTCCCGTCGGGCGTCTGGACGCGGATACCACAGGTGCGCTGCTTCTTACCGACGATGGCGACCTTGCTCACCGCCTGATGCACCCACGCTACGGCGTACCGAAGACCTATCTGGTGGAGGTACGCGGAGAGGCCGGAGAGGAAGCCATCTGTCGTCTGAAGAAAGGCGTTCAGCTGGAAGACGGCATCACTGCCCCGGCGCAGGTGCAGAAAGTACGCTACCTCACCGACCGCAAGACGACCCTTCTTCGCCTGACCATCCACGAAGGGCGCAAGCGACAGGTCAAGCGCATGTGTCAGGCGGTCGGACATCCGGTTGTGCGCCTGCACCGCGAGCGGTTCGGACCGCTCACCTTGCGCAACTTGCCGGTTGGTGCCTGGAGATACCTCACCGCAGAAGAGGTTGCCGAACTCTACCGCGCTGTTGAGTTACCTGCTCAAACCTGTGGCTGCTGAGGCTGGTCCCACGGCGACTTCCGGTAGGTCTCCCGATGCAGCTGGCGCAGCCGCATGAGACCCTTTTTCGCGTTCTCATATTCGGGATTCAGCTGCAGCGCCTGCTCGTATTCCATTTCGGCTTCCATATAGGAACCCAGTGCTTCGTAAGCCGCGCCAAGGTTGTAGTGCGCCCGGTAGGAATCGGGTTGTATCTCGGCTGCTTTGAAAAAAGCATGGGCGGCGTTCTCGTAGTCATGCATCTGAGCGTACGCCGCCCCCACATAAAACCATGCCGTATAGTGCTGTGCATCTTTCTGAAGCACCCAGTACATGCGCTCGATGCACTCTTCGTAACGCCCCTGCTTGAACAGTTCCATTCCCTCTTCCAGCCATTGCTGAGCGTCTGCCATGACGTCACCCCCTACACTGCATTTCATCAGTATCGACATGCGCAACAGGCGAAAGGTTACTGGTGTAATCCATTATACGTGCTCCGTGCCGATGAGTCGACAGACTTTGCATCTCTCCCCCTTTCAGGATATAATTCTGTTGCGGAAGGAGGAGAGTATCACCCGTGTTATCGCGCCTGGAAGAGGTTGAAAAGCGTTTCGAACAGATAGAACAGGCTCTTGCCGACCCGCAAGTTGCTTCTGACCCGAAGGAGCTGCAAAGGCTGGGCAAAGCGCACGCTGAGCTGGAACCGCTGGTGCAGGCGTTTCGCGAATACAGAACCACGCTAAAGCGCATCGAGGAGGCAGAAGCTCTGCTGGACGACCCGGAGATGCACGACCTCGCGCAGGAGGAGCTGAACACGCTCAAAGAGCTGCGCGAACAACAGGAGCATCAGCTGCGACTCATGCTCCTGCCCAAAGACCCTAACGACGAGCGCAACGTGCTCCTGGAAATCCGCGCCGGTACAGGCGGGGAGGAGGCCGCTCTGTTTGCTGCAGAGCTGGCGAGGATGTACATGCGCTACGCCGAGCGCCGCGGCTGGAAGTATGAGATTCTGGATGTCCAGGAAACGGGCATCGGCGGGTATAAGGAAATCGTCATGCTCATCGAAGGCAAGGGGGCGTACAGTGCGCTGAAATACGAAAGCGGCGTGCATCGGGTACAGCGAGTACCCGTTACCGAGAGTAGCGGACGCATCCATACATCCGCTGCCACCGTTGCCGTTCTCCCTGAAGCGGAAGAGGTGGAGGTGGAGATTAATCCCGAAGACCTGGAAATAGACACCTTCCGCGCAGGCAGTGCCGGCGGACAGCACATGCAGAAGAACGAAACCGCCGTGCGCATCCTGCATAAACCGACGGGCATCGTGGTCACGTGTCAGGACGAACGATCCCAGCTGCAGAACCGCGAAAAAGCCTTGCGTATGCTACGCACGCGCCTCTATGACCTTCAACGGCAGCAACTGGAAGCCGAGCGCTCCGCCACCCGCAAATCGCAGGTCGGCACAGGAGACCGCAGTGAGAAAATCCGCACCTACAACTATCCGCAGGGGCGTGTGACCGACCACCGTATCGGACTGACCATCTATAACCTTCAGGAGATACTGGACGGCGACATTCAGCCCTTCGTGGACGCGCTCATCGCCGAGGATCAGGCGCGCAAACTCCAGCAGGCGGTCGCCGATGAGGAACTGGTTCGAGCAGGATAATGGAACGCAGCGCAGAGCCGACTATGCGCAAGCCATCCTCGAGTTCCGTGAAGGTCTTCTCGCCTGAGTATACCCGAGAAGAGGTACTGGAGTTACTCCGCGCCAGAATACCTCAGCTGCTACAGAACCTGCCGGTGCGCTGGGTGGTGTTGTTCGGCTCATATGCCAGGGGTAACTACACTGCCTTCAGCGATATCGACGTTCTGGTAGTTTACGCTGGCACACCGCGCGACGACGCCTTCGCTATTGTCAAGCGCACCTTCGGACTGCGCGGTTTGGAGCCGCAGGTACTGACCGAGGAGGAGTTTCAATCGGTATGGTCTACCTGGCAGGCGATGCTGAAAGACAGCATCTCCGTGTGGGGTGAACCTCCCGCCGAACTACGCCCGAACCCGTAGCGAGCGAAGCTTTTGCACCGCCCTTGCTACCTGCTCAATCGTGTAGTCTATCTGTTCTTCCGTGTTATCCTTGCCCAAAGTAAATCGCACCGAACCCTCGATCAGACGGGGCTCAATGCCCATCGCCACCAGCACATGCGAAGGCTCAGCGTCTCCCGATGAACAGGCCGCCCCTGCCGAGCAGTAGATACCCACCGCATCCAGCGACAACACCAACGACTCGCCCTCCACGTCGGCAAAGGCGATGTGGGCGTTGTTGGGTAGCCGTTGTACCGGATGTCCTGTCAGGATAGCATCGGGCACGCGCTCCATGATACCCGCCACCAGCCGGTCTCTCAGAGAGCGAATGCGCTCCGTCTCTTCAGCGCCAGTACGCATCGCCCGCTCTGCGGCTGCTCCCAGCCCCACAATGCCCGGCACGTTGTAGGTCCCGCCGCGCCGCCCACGCTCCTGACCGCCGCCGTCCAGCAAAGGCCGTATCGGCGTACCGCGACGAACGATGAGCGCGCCCACTCCTTTAGGCCCGTACAGCTTGTGCGCGGAAATAGTGAGCAGGTCGGCGTTCAGCACTTCGATATCCACCGGTACCCTGCCCACCGTTTGTACAGCGTCGGTATGGAACGGTATACCGTGCCCGCGGGCTATAGCACCGATCTCTGCAATGGGTTCGACAGTGCCCACTTCGTTGTTGGCGTGCATGACCGTGATAAGCCCTGTGCGCGGTGTGATAGCACGGCGTACATCGTCGGGGTCTACCAGCCCGGTGCCATCCACAGGCACAAAAGTAATCTCCCAGCCCATCTCGCGCAACGCTTCGCACGCCTCCAGTACCGCATGATGTTCAATGGGAGTGGTAATCAGGTGATTCTTGCGTTCACCCCATGCCCGCGCAACACCTTTGATTGCCCAGTTGTCACTTTCGGTGCCGCCGCTGGTGAAGAACACTTCGTCGGCATCGGCGTTGACCAGTCTGGCAACCTGCTCGCGGGCGCGCTCGACCGCCTCTCGCGCTTCCTGCCCTAACGTGTAGATAGCAGACGGGTTCCCATAAGCGCGCTCCAAGAACGGTAGCATCGCCTGCAGCACTTCCGATGCCACGGGCGTTGTCGCCGAATGGTCCAGATAGACCGGTAACTGCATCGGAGGACTACCGACAACCAACAGCAGGATACGTCTCGCTAATCGGGCACTTGCCGTTTGCCTGAACCCCACAGCGCAGGCAGATTTCCTCAATCATCTGCTTGTCGTTTGCCACCGCCGTGAGGATAAACGCCGTGAGCCCCTCGATCAGCGCTTGCCGCTCCTCTGGCGACATTTCATCCAGTACCTGCTTCAGACGGGCCGTCCGCTCTTCCTCAACCTGGCGCGTCAGACGCTCACCTTTTTCGGTAAGCTGAACCTCCACGAAACGTCTGTCGGCGGGGTTACCATGCCGCGTCACCAATCCCTTGCGAACAAGCCGGTTCAGCATGTTGGTTGCCGAGGGATAGCTGATATCCAGCCCCTCTGCCACCTCGCCAACCGTCGCGTTGCGATGCAGCCAGATATAGCGCATCGCCTGTAACTGCGGCAGGGTGATTTCCTCATGGGTTAACTCCGCAACCAGCCGCTCGCTCAGGCTCTTGGTCATGATTTGTGCGAACAGGCTGGACACACGCACCGCGTACTCGTAATCCCTTTCTGCTTTTCCCATCGCGTGTTCACCCGCTTCCGTGATTTTGCTTACTCTAGATAAAGTATATCAAAACCAGTTCACTTGTGCAAACGGATTGAATAACCTCAGCAGGAGGGTGTTCCAGCAACGCAGAAGTTGGAAACTGCCCGAAAAAACAGAACCGGAGGACGATATGCTGAAAATTGGCTTTGTAGACCATCACCTGAACAACTTTCACGCGAATACCTTCCTGAAGCTGCTCCATGAAGACCTTGCCAGCGAGGATGTGCGGGTGGTTGCTGCATGGGAAAGCCATCCAACAGGAGAGGACTGGTGCGCCAAAAATGGTGTGGAGCGCAAAGGCTCCATTGCGGAGGTAATAGAATCCGCAGACGTCATCATGGTGCTGGCGCCGGATAATCTGGCAGACCACCTCGCGTTGTGTGAACAGGTGCTGCCTGCAGGCAAACCGACTTTCATCGACAAGTTGCTCTCCCCCATCCTGCCCGACGCTGAGAAAATCGTGCAGATGGCACAGCAGTATGGCACGCCGATCACCTCTTCCAGTGCCCTGCGGTTCGCCGTGGAACTGGAAGCCATGCGCCCTCAGCTCGGCGGCACCATTTCCGAAGCCTTCGCGCGCGGCATGGGCGAGTGGATGGGTTACGGCGTGCATACGGTCGCGCTCATCGTGGGGCTGATGGGCACCGGCGCAACGCGAGTGGCTGATGTCGGTACACCAGCCAGCCGGTTCCTCGCCATCGAGTACGCGGATGGACGACGCGCCATGGTGGAAGTGCATGACTGCGAAAACATGTGGAACGTGTTCCCCTGGGTCTTTGGTGCAAAGGTCGGCAACACCTACCACGTGGAGACCGTCAAAGACTATAACGGCTTCTACCTGAACCTGATGAAAATGGCAGTGCAGTTTTTTAAGACGACGCAATCGCCAGTGTCGCCCCAGGAAGCACTCGAAGTGGTGCGCATTCTGGATGCCAGCAATCGCTCCCAGCAAGAGGGAGGCGCGTGGGTAACTCTGTAAGTATCCTCCCCTCTCCTGCGCAGAGAGGGGAGTACTCCCTCCACAAGACCCTTGCCTGTGCCCCTCTGGATAGACTATAATCATAACGCTGTTATTGTCGCCAACGGAAAATGATGGGAGACTTCGTAATGAATATGCATCCATCCGTCACGAAAGTGTTGTCTGAACTGCAGGAACGCTATCCTAACGCCACCCTCCTCGCTCTCGGACAAACCGTTTTCTGGGACGAGCCGATGAAAGCAGTGCTTAACCGCCTGGCGCAAGAGGCAGGCTTTCGCTTTCCTTTCTTGCTGTGCGTGCACTGCACGGACTATTTCGCAAAACTCCCTCGCACCGTCCAGACCGACCGTGAAATCATCACACTGCCGCACAACGACGGGACAACGCGCGACCTGTGGTCCGCTGCTGGTGAGTTATCCTGTCTGTTCGGCGCGGAGGTGATTCCCACCCGCCAGCGATACGTGAACGCTGGTGTGGCGTTCGACAAGGTGGCTAAATGGCATCCCGACGGCGAGCAAACATTTACAGACCGTATGACCGAAGCATGGGGCTGGCGTGGGCTCGTTCACACCGGATATCGTTCCGTGATCGTGCATGAGGTCTGCCTGAACCATGTGAAGGAGCCACTGCTGGAGCTCTTGCAGTGGGGCTTTGAGGAGAGCCTGAAGATGCTATCCCCGGAGCATCGCGAGAAAGCCCGCGTCGCAGTGGCAGACCGGATTCTCGACTGGATCAATGAGTTCGCCAGACAGTATCCGGACCAGTGTTTGAGCGCGCTATATCAATGGTTGTTCCCCCGTTTCTTTGCCATGCTCGGCGCGCCTGTGGACAACGTCACCACAAACTGTTCTGCAAATCTGTTGAAACTGTCTCCCGAAACCTCCAGCCTGCCTCGCTTCCAGCTGGCGGACATCTTCCTGAATCCTCAGACCCGTGCCGTCGCGGAAGAGGCGTACAATCTCGCAGTGGCGGACTCCGAAATCTACACGCTGGAACGTTTTGGGGAGGGCGCCATCCCGTTTGACCTGATTGTTCCCCAGCGCGGACGTGGAACCGTTCGCATTACCGATAGATGGCTGGTTATCGAAACCGAAGACCCCATCACCATTCCTCTGGAGCGACCTGCACACTCCGTTGCAGAACTCGCTCAGGTGCTCCAGCAGCACTTTGATTCGGGCGTTACTCTGGTAGGCAAAGCGGTGACACTGGTCTCCATGCTGGCGCGGGAGTTCTTGTTCGTGATGAACGAAGGCGGTTCGCCTTACATCTGGCGCACGCGAAAGATGAACCAGTATCTGCGCGAGCACGGCGTCGAGTGGAACCTCCATCCCATCCTGAGGCTGGTCTACCCCACATGGGACACCATGGGTGGCGAGATATGCGCAACGCTCAACCTGCCCGACCATCTGGCAAACGCCTTCGGCAAGCGTCAGATATGCACCAACGAGTTCTCCTTCCGCTGGCGCGAGGTGGTAGCTGAACAAAAGGCATTGCTGGAAACGATTCGCCAGCTGACCAGTCCGCGTGAGGTGCTGGAGTTCCTTTCGGAGCGAGAGGGCGAACAATGGCGCGCTCTGCGCGAGGAGTATGACAGGCACATGAGCCTGCTGCGCGACCTGCGCCGACAGGCGGAAGAGATTCACCAGCGTATCCACGCTCTCTACGGACAGATAGAACAGTGGAAACAGGAGTACCAGAGGATTGAGCGGGCAAAAGGCGAAAACTATCGGCAGACCATCATGCCCCTGAAAGAGAGGCTGTGGGAGCTGGCGCAACGGGACATCACCACCGGACCGGAAGTAGAACGTATCCACGAGGAGATTCGTCGCCACGAGGAGGCTCGCAAGAGCTTCGACAGAGAACTGCAGCAACGGCGCGAATGGATAGCTGAAGCCCGGGCAGAGGTCGCCCGCTTGAAACCTCAGCGCCAGCTGCTGGAGCGTGGTGAGCAGAACCAGCGGGCCCGCCAGAGGGTGGCAGAGATCGAACGACAGGCGGAACTGCGCAAAATGGAGCTGGTGCGACAGGCCATCCTGGTCTCAGAAGGGCTCGTACACACTGACCATCGCCCCACCTTCTGGTGGATACCGCTGGTTGACCCATCCGGTGGGTGGTTTGACCGCATCGTCCGTGCTACAGAAATGTACCTGGAGGAGATTTAGGTTGCTACGCAGAGCTGCTGACAAAATCAAAGAACAGCGCGAACTGGCGCAGATTGTAGATCAACGTCGCCATCGCGGTGAACGATGCGTGTTCACCAACGGATGTTTCGACATTCTGCACATAGGACACATCCGCTACCTGCAGGAAGCACGCGAATTAGGTGATTACCTAGTGGTAGCCATCAACAGTGACGATTCGGTACGCCAGCTGAAAGGCAGTCCTCGTCCGTTCGTCACACAGGACGAGCGCGCTGAAATGCTGGCTGCGCTGGAGAGTGTGGATTACGTTACTGTTTACGAGGAGTTGACTGCCGAGGCGGTTATCGACCTGTTGCGTCCGGAAATTTACGTGAAGGGCGGTGACTACAGGCCCGATAGTATTGTGGAAGCTCCTCTCGTGCGCTCATACGGGGGACAGGTCGTAACGGTTACCCTGGTTCAGGGGCGGTCTACCACCCGACTGGTCGAGCGCGTGGTGCGGGCACTGACTGAGCGGGAGGAAGAGATGGTATGAGCCAGGTACTGCTCACTGCCACTTGGAATTTCGGTAAACTGGCGGTAGAACGTGCTTTCCACATGCTGGAGCTGGGATCTTCCGCCCTCGACGCTCTCGAAACGGGTATCAACGCTGTCGAACTGGACACGAGCGTGCAGTCTGTCGGCTATGGCGGTTTACCCAACCGTGCGGGCTACGTGGAGCTGGACGCCGCCATCATGGACGCTCGTGGACATCGCTCTGGAGCGGTCGCCGCCCTTCGCGGCTTTCGTCGTCCCATCTCGGTGGCGCGGCGGGTGATGGAGGTGTTACCCCATGCGTTGCTGGTCGGCGAAGGCGCAGCGGAGTTCGCCCGCGAACAGGGCTTTGCCGAGGAGGAAACGCTTTCCCCAGAAGCTTCCCAACAGTGGCTGCGGTGGCGCGAAACACAGGCTCCTCCCGCCGATGTAGAGGACAACCACGACACGGTCGGTATGATTATCTGGACACCGGATACCATCGTAGTCGGTTGCTCCACATCAGGGCTGAAATGGAAATATCCCGGACGTGTCGGCGACAGCCCCATCGTTGGGGCTGGATTGTATGCTGATGAGCAGGTCGGCGCGGCGGTTGCCACTGGCAACGGGGACGAGATTAGCCGCGTGGCGCTGTGCGCCCGTGTGGTTTTCTTCATGGAACAGGGCATGAGCGCACAGGAGGCCTGCGACAAGGCGATCCGTTATCTGATGCGTAAACGCCCCGATGAAAACGGCGTACCACCGCACGCTGCGGTGCTGGCAATACGAGCAGACGGCAATTTCGGCGTCTCCGCCAGCTACGCAAAGTTCCCATACGCCCTGCACGACGGACACCGTTTGCGATTAGAAGAGATAGAGGCATTGTCTCCCGATGGAACCTGAAATCGTCTACGGAAAGCAACTCATCCCCGATGGTCTTCCTGCACATAAGGGCTGGCTCGTTCTGGTAGCGCCCCCGCTGCGTGAAACTATTGCCTCGCTTCTGTCGGGTGCGGAGGCATATCTGGTGGAAGCCACTTCGCTGGAGGAATCCCATCTCGTACATATCGCGGAGAGCCTACCTCCTGCCGGTGCGATATTGGGCATCGGCGGCGGGGTGGCAATAGATACTGCCAAATACATCGCGTGGATGCGGAACGTACCTCTCTATCTGGCGCCGTCAGTCATCTCAGTGGACGCCTTTCTCACAGAGTCCATCGCGGTTCGACGCGATGGCCGCGTACACTATCTCGGCGAAGTGTATGCTCAACAGGTGTTGATAGACTTTTCGCTGATTCAAACGGCACCTCCATCGCTCAACCGCGCTGGCGCAGGCGACATCCTGTCGATACACACTGCCCTTTGGGACTGGCGTGCCGCAGCGGTAGCGGGTGCGGACTCATACGACGAAACCATTGCGACAAAAAGTCGGGCACTGCTCGACACGCTGGCTCAGGCGGCAGACGACATTCGTCGTGTCACAGAAACAGGCATTCGCACACTCGTGGAGTTATATGCGGAAGAAGTGCGCCTGTGTCGCCTTGCGGGTAGCAGCCGACCGGAAGAGGGTTCGGAGCACTTCTGGACTTACAACGTGGAACACCTGTACCCACGCGCTTACGTGCACGGGGAGCTGGTCAGTCTCGGTGTGCTGTTCATGGCGCAGCTACAACAGAACCGCCTGGAGTGGGTCGCTGGCCTCGTCCGTCGTCTGGGCATACGCTATCGTCCGGAAGAGATAGGACTGTCCGAGGAAGCGGTTGTCCACAGCCTCGTCACGGCAAAAGCATACGTAGAGAGCGATGGACTGGCATACAGTGTCCTTAACCTCCGTCCCTTGAACAAAGAGCAGGCGTTAGAGATGTACCGTATAGTGACCACACTCGGAGAGGGAGGTTCGAGATGAAAACTACCTGGGCACTCGCCTTGATGGCGGCTATCGCGTGCAGTCTTGTCGGCTGCACTAAGAAAGAGACACCCTCTGGAGAGGCTGCCATGGCGCCCAAGCAAGAGGAGGCAACGCAGGCACCCGCTGCGCCTGCGCCACCCGGTAAGGTCGCCTATGCTATCGTGGACGTAGAGGGCAAAGGCAAATTCGTGATCGAGCTCAACCTGGAGAAAGCCCCGAATACCGCCGGCAACTTCATCAAGCTGGCAAAGCAGGGCTTCTACAACGGATTGACGTTCCATCGCGTTGTGCCCGACTTCGTGGTACAGGGCGGCGACCCCAACGGCAACGGAACCGGCGGACCCGGCTACACCATCCCGTTTGAGGAAACCGGACTCAAACACGAGGACGGCGCGGTCGCAATGGCACGCAAGGGCGATGATAAGAACAGTGCAGGCAGTCAGTTCTACATCTGTCTGGGTCCTCAACACCAGCTGGACGGCGACTACGCGGTATTCGGCAAGGTGGTTCAGGGCATGGAAGTGGTGCGCAAAATCCAGCAGTACGACATCATGAGAGAGGTTACCATTTCCAATACCAGGCCACAGCTGTAACCTTCAGAGCAAGCGCTCCGCGCGAGCCGACGAGCGCTGAAGAAACGCGCTCGGTCGCGACCTCTTTTCCGGGGAGGCGGCGGAGCGCATTTTTCAAAAATCCACCTGTTTCCCCTACCGATAAACAGGTAATCCCCAGGTATTTTGCGTATCTGAATGTTGAGGAGGAGAGCCATGAAAGAATCTCCACAAGACACGTCCCCTCTGCCTCGAGGCGAGGAGGAAAAAAAGGAGTACACGCGGATGCTTCCCCAGTTGAGGCAGATTGCGCAGCATGCCTTGCGCCGAACGCAGAGGTGGAAGACTCCACCCGGTTATGAAACAGCCTACTGGCGGGAAGAGTGCGAATCGATAGCCTCGATGGCAGTATGGAACGCATTTCTTTCCTACAAACCGAACGCAAACGTCTCCTTCCCCGTATACGCCTTCCTCAGGGCAGTACAGGCGATTCGCCAGGAACACCGTCTCGCCTGGCGATGGAGCGTCAGCACAACGCCTCTGCGATGTGATGGGGACACCGGAGAACCAATAGAGCCGGTAGACCCTGAATGGCAAAAGCCCTTCCAGCAATGCGAGGACCGCTGTGACCTGCAGACTCTACTCCGCTCACTCTCCGATCAGGAACGCCAGTTAATACTCTGGCACTACCAGGAAGAGCTTACTGAACGGGAAATCGCCCAAAGGCTCAACCTCAGCAAGACCGCCGTGCACAAACGCCTCACTCGAGTGAGAACCAAGCTGGAAAAGGCTCTGGCGGAAAAAGCACGCAGTGGGTGACCAAAAATCAGATGAAATGCAAGTATTTCTAACAGGGTAGCCGCGTAGCCACCCTAATCTTTGCTCGGGAAGGAGACGATTTGCATGAAGGAAGGACAGGAGACGCAGCGTGCGAAGGCTGCATTCAGCGCACGGGTGCAGATTGCTGGCATCAAGCCAGAGGAGACCGCGCCGGCAATCGCCGTTTACGAGGTAGACCTGGTGGGTAAACCGGTGCGGAAGCTCGCCCGCGTCGATAAAGACCGCCTCGATGTACAGGCAGAGTGGGAAAGACTACCCGCTATCGCGCTGGGGCCCGACGTTACCGACCTCGCGCAACTGACCGCTGAAAGCCTGGTTACCTTTCGCCCCGATGTGACCTTTCCCATCTGGCGGGAGCGTGGACTGATCATCGGACGGGACATCTGGGAACGGTTCCTGTTCGAGTTCGTGTGTGTCAACGGCACTGCCCGTAAATGTCGCCCATGGTGGTGGGACATTCTCGACAGGATAGACCTGGTTTCCGGGCTGAACCTGTCGCGTAATATCACGCTCAAAAGCCTGACGTACCAGCCAGAGCTGCATACCCTCGTGCCCGTACACTGTTTGCCCCTGTGTGACGGCATCGTGGAGATTTACGAGCGGGTATGTTGTTGCACCCGCATACGTATCCCTGACCTGTTAGACCGCCTGCGGGACATCCTGGAAGTCATTCCCATCCCGCTACCCGACCCACTGCCGGTGGACCCACCGGGTCCTTTTCCGCCCGGTCCTGACCCCAGTCCGTTTGTGGTGAGCAATCTCGGCAGACTTACCCAGCGGCTGGAGCTGACAGCGCTACGGCAGGCGGTACGACCGCAGATACAGGAAGGTATCCGCTCGCAGGTGGCTGACCTGCGCCGACGGCTTGCGACTGCACCCGCAGAGGTTGCCGCGATGCCCGCCGAACGCCTGTACGCAGATTATGTGGCACTCGCCGGCATGAGCACCCAGCAGGCGGAGCAGTATGTGCTGGCTCGTCCCTATCTCACGGGACTGATTTGTACCTGTTCCATGCGCAAGGTGGGCGAAACCCCTCTGCAGCCGGGCGGAAGGTTTGATTTCTGCTACCTGCGCCCGCGAAGGCTCACACCATCCGGTACAACCTGCCACACCACCTTCGCCTTCAAGGTGCGTCAGCGCATTCAGGGCAGCTGGGTCACCGTTTACGACGGCGTGGCATCGCACAACTGGTTTGCAGCGGGAGAACCTGCAGACATCCGCACCTGGCACTGGCGTGCGCTGGTGTGCGGTTCCGCACCGGGCGACCCACCACCTTCTGAAGGGATACCTTTCGCAATGGTGGAGTACATCGGTAGTCCCGGCTCGCGCCACTTTAACTTCCCCACACAAACCGGCCTATCCCGAACCGGTGCACTGAGTGCCACCTCCGGTACGTTCACCACCTCCTACGCGCCCGATTGTCCATGGGGAGGCTCGTTGGGCATCCGGCTTTGGATTTCTCCGGAGATGGAACCTGTGGCGAAGTACTACCGCCTGTCGGTGGTGCCCGTCGACAGCAGCGGCGCGCCCGCTGGTAGCGCGACTGTCCTTGACGCTCCGGTGGCATGGAACCGTTTCGTGTTTGTCGGAGGCGAATGGAAGGTCACTGCCGAAGCCCTCTCGGCGAACCCGGCAGACGTCGGGGGGCAGGTGGGACTGGTTCGCATACCCTACTGGAGCAGCGGCAACTACTGGCTGAGCGGGCAATATCACCAGGTGTGGAACACTACCCTGTTCAATCCAGGACGATACATGCTCGTTCTGGAGCTGTTTGACGCCTCCGGCAACCGCATCAAACCCAGCTCCGCTCCAGCCAGCGACCCGGGCACCGCCCGTAACTTCCAGTTCCGCCGCTGGCGGCAGGGCGACACCAACTCCACCGATAATGTGCCCTTTGCCGATGTGGTGAGCGTGTTCTGGATAGACAACACCCCGGTGCAGGGGGACATCGTGGACATCCGGCGGAACGGCATCCCGAGCAGCGAAGAGTGTCAATTCATCAGCGGACCGGAAGGGACGAATGTGTCGGCAGGATTCCGCGCCTACCATCCCCGAGGCGTATCCAACCCCAACAACACTTTCATGATGTCCTATTCGCTCACGTGGCGACGCGGACTCAACGGCCCGGGCGGCACCTTCTCTTCTGGCACTGCAGACGTTGGAGAACCACCTGCTGCGGCTCAAGCATCCGGCTCTCTGACCGTCGGACAACTGCTGGGACCATGGCCCGGCTTCCCTGCCACACACGAGAGGTGCACCTTCTCGGCGTACCTGCATGTGCGGGCGAAGCATTTTACGGGTAGCTTCCGCATAGAGTCCTACGATTACCACGAGCAAGCTTCGTTCGCACTGGAGAACACATCGTAGGACGACTTCAAGGAGGGCTAGACTCCTTCCAAGCCGTTTGGCGTGTTTTTCGGCTCACCAGAAGGTTCGCCCTCCTGAAGTAACGAAGAGACGACGCTACTCCACGGCGTTCGCCGCGATGACCTGCTGATACCACCGTGCGCTGTCTTTCCAGATACGTCGCTGGGTGGCGTAATCCACGTAGACGATGCCAAAGCGCTTGGAGTAACCGTATGCCCACTCGAAGTTGTCCATGAGTGACCAGACGAAATACCCCTTCAGCGGAACACCATCCTGAATCGCCCGGTGCGCCTGCATAAAGTGCTGGCGCAGGTACTCCAGCCGCTGTCCATCAGCCACCCTGTCATCCTGCAATTCGTCACGGAACGCCGCCCCGTTCTCGGTCACGTACAGGCTCAGCTGCGGTGCTTCGGAGTGAACCCACTGCAAAATCTCGCAAAGCCCGTCCGGATACACCTCCCAGCCCATGTCGGTATACAGGGCGCCCTCGTTGCCAACGCCTTCCGCCCGCAGGTAGCCGTGCTCACCATGCTTCACAATGCCCCGCGAATAGTAGTTGACGCCGATAAAATCGATAGGCTGAGCAATGCGCTCCATGTCTCCACTCTGTACCTTGGGCCACGCGAAACCGAACATCTGCTCCGCCAGTGCAGGATAATTACCCTTCATCAGCGGTTCCATAAACAAGGCGTTGTTCATCGTATGTACCCGCTCCGCCGCGGCTCTGTCTTCCTCGCCGTCGGTTGCAGGATGCTGTGGCGCGAGATTCAGCACGATGCCCACCCGAGCCTGCTCCGGCAAAATGGTGCGCATACGGGCAACCGCCTCGCCGTGCGCCAGCAAGGCATGATGTACGGCACGAAGCCCCGCCCACAGGTCACGCATGCCGGGCGCATGATAGCCCTGTACGTAACCCAGAAACGTAAACACCCAGGGTTCGTTAAGCGTCGCCCACAGGCGCACCCGGTCGCCAAGCCGCTGCGCCACAACCTGCGTGTAGTCGCCGAACCAGTTGACGATTTCACGATTCGCCCAGCCGCCCAGGTCCTGCAACGCCCCCGGCAGGTCCCAGTGATAAAGCGTTATCATCGGCTGGATGCCCGCCTCCAGCAGCGCATCTACCAGACGGTCGTAGAAATCCAGCCCTGCAGGGTTGACCGCACCTTTGCCTTCGGGAAGAACGCGAGACCAGCTGATAGAGAAACGATACGCTTTCAAGCCCATTTCGCGCATGAGCGCGACATCTTCCTGCCACCGACGGTAATGGTCGCAGGCAACATCACCGGTGTCTCCGTTATGCGTCGTGCCCGGCGTGTGGGAGAAACGATGCCAGATAGAAGCTCCGGCGCCATCAGCCAGCGGAGAACCTTCTATCTGATAGGAAGCAGTTGCGGCTCCCCACAGAAATCCATCAGGAAAGCGCAGGACAGACATACCAACCCTCCTTGAACTTAAACCTTTCAGATGACATTCTACCGAAAAGACGCAGAGCAGGCAAGAGGAGAACGCGCGAGTCTGTGGAAAAGATTAGCGATGTTTCCAGGGGAGTCACTGAGGTGCGTATCACAAATATTGAAACCTTTGCGGTCGAGCCGCGCTGGCTGTTCGTCAAAGTGAGCACGGATGAGGACATCGCCGGTTGGGGCGAGTGCCTTGGCGACAAGGCATTCGTGATTGCGGAGGCGGTGCGCTCTTACGAACACGTGTTACTGGGTGAAGACCCCGCCCGTATCATCCATCTGGTACAGCGGATGTATCGTCATGCCTTCTGGCGGGGCGGCCCCGTGCTGAACGCAGCCATCAGCGGCGTCGAGATGGCGCTCTGGGATATTCAGGGCAAAAGGCTGGGCGTGCCGGTATATCAGTTGCTGGGGGGTAAAGTGCGCGAGCGTATCCGCGTCTACCGGCACATCGGCAGTTACGAGCCGACCCAAATCGCCGAGCAAGCGCGCCAGCGCGTGGAGGAAGGATACACCGCCGTCAAGTTCTGTCCTTTGCCTGCCTTGCATCCGCTGGAAAGCCCCATGGCCATTGAAACGGCGGTGGAGCTGGTGGCAGCCGCGCGCGAAGCGGTAGGGAACAAAGTGGATATCCTGCTGGACTTTCACGGTCGCGCCACCCCAGCCATTGCCACGCAGCTGGAGTATGAGCTGCGCCCCTATCGCCCATTCTTTATCGAAGAGCCGGTACTGCCCGAAAACGTGGACGCGCTGGCATCTGTCGCGAGCAAAGCGGTCATCCCCATCGCGACCGGTGAGCGGTTGTTTACCCGCTTTGGTTTCCGTGAGGTGCTGGAGAAGAGAGCCGCTCAGGTATTACAGCCGGACCCGTGCATCTGCGGCGGCATCTTTGAAACCCGCCACATCGCCGCAATGGCGGAAGCATACTACGTTGCGCTGGCGCCCCATAACCCATACGGACCGATGAACCTTGCCGCGTGTCTGCAGGTCGCTGCCTGCTCACCGAACTTCGTGATTCAGGAGTTCGTGCACCTCGGCGACGGCTACCTGAAGAATCCCTTCACCGTGCGTGAAGGCTACATCGACGTGCCCGCCGCACCCGGACTGGGTGTCGAGGTAGACGAAGACTACCTGCGCGAACACCCGCTCGCTCCCAAGCCCGACCCGGGCAGCGGCTTCTTCCATCACGACGACGGCTCCATCGCGGAGTGGTAACAGGGAGGTATTCGATGCAAGCTCCGGACAGACAACCCATGCCCGGCGAGTGGGGCTACCGTCCAGAGAACGGCAGCACCGTGGCGGTGAACCCGCCCTCGCTCACATGGATACACCGCCGCGAGGCGGCATCCTACGACGTGCAGTGGGCGACACGGCGCGATGTGAGCGACGCTGTGACTGTGGAAAAGCACCGCTGGTGCGTATACACCCATCATGAGCCTCTGAAGCCCGGCAAGTACTACTGGCGCTATCGGATACGCACCCGCAACGGTGAGGTCTCCTCGTGGAGCCAGATACGGGAGTTTACGGTGAGCTCCCGGGCTGTGCTCTTTCCGCAACCCACGCTTGCGCAGATGAAAGAGCGCATCGGCAGCGCCCATCCCCGGCTCTTCGTGCGGGCGGCGGACCTCCCTGCCCTGCGGGAATGGTCTCAGCGCGAAGGCAGGCGGTTCCTGCAAAACCTGCAGACGCAGGCGGAACGACTACTCAGGGAGGGTCCCACGCCGGAGCCTGCCGTTAAAGCCAGCGCACGCGACCCTCAAACGCGCCAGTACTGGTGGTCAAACCGCGAGCAAACGGTGAAAGCGTGTATGGAGGCAGAGCTGCTGGCGTTTCTGTACCTGCTTACAGAAGATAACCGTTATGCCGAGCCTGCCCGTCGATGGGTGATGCACCTTGCCGCATGGGATCCCGACGGACCTAACAACTTTGCCATCAACTGTGAGGCGGCAAAGCCGATGCTGCATCGCCTGCCACGCGCTTACGACTGGGCATACTACGCCCTCACCGAGCAGGAACGCGAACGGGTGCGAGCCGTCATGCTGCGCCGTGCCACCGACGCCTGGCGCAGCTGGGAGGTACAGGAAGGCAACGGACACCTGTCTCGCCCTTATGATAGCCATGGCAACCGCACCTGGCACAAGCTGGCGGAATGCGCCATCGCCCTGCTCGGAGAGGTCCCCGAAGCGGAGATGTGGCTGGACTATGCTGTGCACAAGTTCTTCGCCGCTTACCCGGTATGGAGCGACGATGACGGCGGCTGGCACGAGGGACTGTCTTACTGGGCGGGATACATGTCCAAGATTGTCTGGTGGACGGAGGTAGCAGAGAAAGCGCTGGGCATCGACTCCTTCCGCAAACCCTTCTTCAACCGCGCTGGCGACTATGCCCTGTATACTGCCCCGCCCGGCTCGCCCGACATGGGATTCGGTGACCTGTCGCACGGTCACCCTTCATCGGGCTGGAGCTTCGCTGCCTACTTTGCCCACAAAATGGGTAATCCTTACTGGAAATGGTGGACACAACAGTGGAACATCCAGCTGCAATCCAGCGAACCGGTGTTGAACCTGTTGTGGAATACTCTGCCCAGCGTGGCTCCTAAACCGCCGCGCGACCTGCCGCCATCCAGAGTGTTCCGCGGCATCGGGGTAGCCGTACTCAATAGCAATCTGATGGACTCCCGCGACAACGTACAGATACGGTTTAAGAGCAGCCCCTTTGGCAGGCAAAGCCACGGACACGACCCGCACAATTCTTTCACACTCAATGCGTATGGCGAATGCCTGCTGACCAACTGTGTATACCGCGACTTACACGGTAGCCCGTTCCACACGCAGTGGTGCTGGAGCACGGTTGCCCAAAACGCCATGCTGGTGGATGGCGAAGGACAGGTATCCCACTCGCCAGACCCCTTTGGCAGGATTATCGCTGATGACTTGCAGTCGGGCGCGGACTATATTGCGGGTGAAGCAACCAGAGCCTACGCGGACAAACTGCGTCACTACGTCCGCCATGTGGTCTTCGTGAAGCCCGACCTGGTCGTTTTCGTGGACGAAGCGGTTGCGGACCAACCGCGCCGCTTTGCATGGATGCTCCACGCGCTCGCGCCTTTCGAGGTGGAACCACGCCAGCAACGCCTGAGGATCGAGCGTGAGCAGGCAGGAGCATACATCCATTACATTGCCCCATCGCCGCTGCGGATGCGCCAGTGGGACGGATACACCCCTCCCCCAGATGCTGAATACCTTCGCTCCGTCGGTCGCGGCGGTTTTCCCAACCAGTGGCACGTGGAAGCCAGCACCGTCCGCCCACACAGCGAGGTGTTCACGCTCACCGTGGTGCGACCATACCGGAAGACGCGCCGTCCACCGGCAGAGATGGAGGTAGAAGAGAACGACACCGCTCTGCTCATCCGCACAGTCGCAGCGGACGGCACGCCCCTGACGGTTGCTATCCGTCGCGCCGGTGTTCCAGAGGCATCCATCGGCGGCTGGCGATTTCGGCACTTCGCCCAGGCGCAACGCGGCAGCAGACAGTGGCTGCTGGGAAAACCATAGCCCTACTCGGGCAGCGGTTTGCCCTTCGTCTCTGGCGCCCAGCGCAATACCACATAGCCCAGCAGGAAGACCGCTGAGATAATAGTAGCCGCCTGCTCAATACCGTAGTGCGCACGCAACGTGCCGAAAGTCCACGGCGCTATTGCCGCGATGTAGCGTGCGACATTATACGAAAAGCCCGTGCCCGTTGCCCGCAAGCGTGTGGGGAAAATCTCCGGGAAGTAGACCGCGTAGCACCCCAGCAACGCCAGCATACTGAACCCCAGCAGCGGGAAGAAAATCATCGCGGTCAGGAATGAATGGGTGAGGTGAAACGTAGCGGGTGCAATGACCAAACACAACAGGAGCGCTGTTCCTATTGCAAAACGCCTTCCCACGCGCTGCGCCAGCCACGCCGCAAACAGGCTGCCAAAAAACGCGCCAGCGTTCTGCGCCATCGCACCATAGCTCACCATTCGGTCTGTATACGGCTTGAGCTCTGGAAGGTTGTTGGGGTTCAACAGATTGCGCAACAGGTCGGGCGACCAGGTGCTGATACCCCAGAACCCGACGATTCCAACTGCCCCCAGCCCGATGCCGACCAGCAGATTGCGCCGCAAAAGGGGCGTGTGCCACATTTCGCTCAGTGCGCCCAACTGCTTCTTCTCCATACGGGCACGCTCTTTCGCTTCCTCCCAGCGTTCCGGCTCCCTGACAAATAGACGAATGACAAACACCAGCAGGGCCGGGGTTACCCCCACTGCAAACACCCATCTCCATCCCCAGGTGGGAGCAACGGTCAGGTTAATGACGCCCGCAAGCATGTTGCCCAGCGCGGATGACGCCTGCATGATGCCCAGAGCCGTCGCCCGCGCGTGCGATGGAAACACCTCTGCCACCAGAGACGCCCCCGCGGCGAATTCACCGCCTACACCCAGCCCCGTCAAGAAACGAAGCACGGCGAACTGCTCCCATGTCTGAGAGAGACCGCTTAAGCCCGTGAAACCCGCATACATCAGCACCGTTATCGCCATCGTGCGGGTGCGTCCGAGACGGTCACCAATAATACCGAACAAAAAGCCGCCGGTCGCCCATCCGGCGATGAAAATCGCCTGCACAATCCCTGAATAGTAACCCACGTTGGCGTCAGTAGGCGCAATACCCTCGCGGGCTAACAGCTCACGCAGAGCCGGCTGACGTGACAACACATACAGCCACTGGTCCATCGTATCGAACAGCCAGCCGCACGACGCTACAAATAATACCAGCCAGTGATAACCTGTTAACCCCTGATACCAGCGTTTAGCAGTAACCTCTTCAGAAGGCTGCATCTCCTCACCTCTCACAAGGAATCTGGATAAGGATTTCGCGACGCAATGGAAATATCCTACAGACTGAGAGACAGGAGGCTGCGATTCTATCCGGAAGACCCTCTGTTCGCTCTGCACACCTGCGCCTTCGCTTCCGATAATGGAGAATGTGAACGCAAAGGAGGCTTTAGGCATACGAATATCGCGCGCGGTGGGTCTTCCACCCCTGCCGCATGTTACCGTGCAGGTCATGCGGCTGATAGACGACCCCAGGGCATCCACTCGTGACTTCGAACGGGTCATCACTCAGGATGCCGCCCTCGCCGCCAAAGTACTGCGCATGGCGAACTCTGCCTACTACGGTGGGAATGGGAGAATATCCAGCATCAGTCGGGCTATCGCGGTGCTCGGATTGAACACCATTCGCACCATCGTGATGTCACTGACCTTCCACGCCATGGTGCACGCGCGTCAGCGCAATTCGCGTTTCAACCGGCAGGAGTACTGGAGGCATTCACTGGCTACCGCTATCGCGGGCAGGGTGCTGGCTCGCCTCAAGCGCTCTAAATGGGACGAGGAGGTGTTTCTCGCCGGACCGCTCCACGACATCGGCAAGCTGATTGCCGATCAGTTCCTGCCAGAAGATATGGACGTTTTCATCTCGCGCAGTGCCGAGATAACCCTTGGCACAGAAGAGGATGTGCTGGCGCTGGAAACGCGGGTGCTGGGTACCACTCATGCCGAGCTGGGTGATTTTGCCGCCGAAAAGTGGAACCTGCCTGCCACTGTCCGCGCTGGCATCGCCCTGCACCACGCTCCCCTGCAAGCGGAACAGGACCTGTTTGAGGTTGCTGCTCTCGTACACGCCGCGAACTGTCTGGTCAATCAGGCAGAGATAGGTGTGTTGATACCTGGTATCCAGCACGAGATGAACGCCACCGTGAAGGAGTTTCTGGCTATCCCCGAAGAACAATATGAACCGATACGCCTCGCTGTGGCAAAGGAGGTTATCGAGGCGCAAGCAGCCTTCGGGGTAACTTAACCGCCATGCGCAAAAAGATGGTTGTACTGGTTTCAGGGCGAGTGCAGAACGTCGGCTATCGCGCCTTCGTGTTGCGATACGCTCGCGCGCTGGGAGTGAGCGGAACAGTGCGCAACCTGCCCTCCGGTCAGGTAGAAGTTGTCGCGGAAGGCGACGAGAAAACACTGAACCAGCTGCTCTCCCTCCTCCAACAGGGTCCTCCTGCAGCGCGAGTCACCGATGTATCAGTTCAGTGGGGGGATGCCACAGGAGTCGAAAACGGTTTCCACATTGCGTGGTAGCCCCCCAACCTCCCTTTTACCTGCTCCATTCCGAAGCCAGCTGCGACAGCGTGACGAAGCGGCAACCCCGTTCACGCAGGTACTGGGCGCACCGTCGCCAGTTCGCCACCCCGTTTGCCCAGTCGCGCGCGGTGATGCTGATGACCTCACTGTTCCGCAGGTGGTAATCCAGAATGCTCTCCAGCGCATCCCATTCCATATCCAGACTGGCAAGCTGCCCCCCATAAGTAGCCACTGGCACCAGCAGCAATTTGGCGTCACCACGCGCTTTGAGATCGTCGTAGGCAGGACGGTAGGGCTGAGTGGGAGCATCGCTCCAGTCTACTCTGCCCTCGAACACAACACCCGGAGCCACCGTACCGTCCACCACTATGCCGATATCTTCCAAATAGCGCAAATCCGAAACCTGCAGCATGTGGTCTGCTGCGCGGAAAGCCGTTGGTTTGACGTGGCACTGTTTGAGCAGGTCCTTACCCTCCTGAATCAACATACCACGCTCACGCCCGTCGGTAATCGGGGTGCCGTTACTTTGAAAGTGCACGCGCAAACCGATTTCGTGCCAGGAGGGGATACGATGCAGGTACTCCGCGTGGTAGAGCATGGCGTTACTCATTGGGTCGTTTGCCGAAACGGTAATCAGCCAGGTCATGGGCACGTGGAACTCTTCGGCAACGCGCACCAGCTCGGGCGTGTAACATCGCCCCTGGTTCGCTGCCGCGCAGTCCACGCTGACCACCACGGTCGCCATGGGAACCACCCCCTTTATGGTGATGTTGCCTTTTGTTTCGGCGAAGGAGAAAGGGAGTCCTGCCTCTTTATCCTTCTGGAAGGCCAAACTCCACTCTGTTTACGAGGAGCATCCAGGGGCTCGCGGCATTGCAGGAACCGCGAGCCCCATACCATGTCTACAGTTCGGAGATGCTTACCCAGCGTCTCTGCTGGCTGGAGACATCTACCGCTTCGAGCACCGCCTGATTGCGCACGCCGTCCTCGAAGTTGGGCTTGAACTCCTCGCCCTTGTCAAACGCCTTCAGCATAGAATAGACGAGGTTAATGAAAGTGTGTTCGTAGCCGATGATGTGCCCGACGGGCCACCACGCGCTCATGAAGGGGTGTACACTGTCGCTTGCCTGCACCACACGGAATCCCCGAATGTGTGGTGGGTCGTCCTGCAGGTAAACCTCGAGTTCGTTCATGCGTTCCATGTTGAAAACGAGGCTACCCTTGCTTCCGTTAATCTCGAAGCGGTTGTAGTTCTTGCGTCCCAGCGCGAAGCGGGTGGCTTCGATGCTGCCGATGGCGCCGTTTTCGAAGCGTACGAGGAACAGCGCGGCGTCATCCACAGTTACTTCGCCCATTTCGCTGCTGGCAACTCCGCCCAAACGGTCATCGGACGCCGCCAGCTTCGGCCGCTGTTTGATGAAGGTCTCCATCATACCCGATACTTCGGCGATTTCTCCGACCAGGAAACGCGCCATGTCAATCAGGTGTGCGTTCAGGTCGCCATGCGCTCCTGACCCGGCAACCTCCTTCTGCAGTCGCCACACCAGCGGGAAGTTGGGGTCTACAATCCAGTCCTGCAAGTAGGTACCGCGGAAGTGATAAATCTTGCCGATGCGCCCTTCGTCAATCAACTGCTTGGCGAGTTGCACGGCGGGTGCGAAGCGATAATTGTGACACAGGGCATTGGGCACCTTGTTCTTCTGCACCGCCTCATACATCTGCCGCGCTTCCGCCAGCGTGTTCGCCAGCGGCTTTTCGCATAGCACCATCTTGCCCGCGTTTGCCGCCGCGATGGCAATCGGGGCGTGCATGTTGCCGGGTACCGACACATCCACCAGATCGATGTCCTTGCGCTCTACCACGCGCTCCCACGAGGTGTCGTACTCCTCCCAGCCGTACTTCTGCGCGGCTTTGCGCACGTTCTCCTCGTTACGCCCGCAGATAACCTTCATCACCGGTTCCACTTCCAGGTCATCGAAAAAGCGGGCAACCTGCCGATAGGCGTTACTGTGCGCCTTCCCCATAAACTGGTAGCCGATTAGCGCCACGTTCAGCTTGCGCTTGCTCATGGTTGCTCCTCCTCACACCAGGTAGATTTAATGAGCCGATACGGTTGTTTGTGGAACGCTATTGCCCTCACCGGAGGAATGCGCTCCGTCATCCCGACGAAGCACGTCCTCCGGTGGCGACATCCGTTTTATCTGCTCGGCGGCGGGGGTACAGGTATAGCACCCGGTCCGGTCTGAGTAGACGGCGCAGGCTGCTGTCCGGATGCCGATGGCTTCGGTAACAGCAGGTTTTGCCCGTTCGCCCGCTTCAACAGGTCCTGATAGTACTGCGCCATGCGCTGCCGCACGATAATCTGCGTCAACCGCGCTTTCTCCACCGCCGGAATGTCTTTGCCCAGCTTCTCTACCTTGATGATGTGCCAGCCGTAGGGCGTTTTCACGGGCTGGCTGATTTCACCCGGCTTCAGCGCAAACGCCGCCTGCTCGAACTCAGGCACCATCATGCCCCGCGCAAAGGCTCCCAAATCGCCGCCTTTATCCTTGTTCGAGCGGTCGTCCGAGTACTCCTTCGCCGCCTCGGCGAAGTCCTTACCTCCCTTGATCTCGTCGTATATTTTCTCTGCCTTCGCTTTGGCTTCGTCCTCTGCTTTGGCGCGCGCCTCGGCAAACATCTTCTGACGCTCCTCCGCGCTCACGTTCTGGTCGGGCGTGATGGTGGGCATTTGGGGCTGAATCAGGATATGCCGCGCCTGGATGAAGTCCGTATCCCGCACGGTGCGAGCGACCAGCTTCTCCAGCAACAGCGCACGCCGCAGCACCGCTTCCATGTGCGCCTTCGTCCAGCCCTGCTTCGCCAGCTCCACAGTCACATCCGCGCCGGGTGGCACACGGGCGCGCATCCCATCAATCGCCTCATTGTAGCGCTGCCCGATCTCCGCCGGGGTGACGGTTACCCCGTACTTCTTCGCTTCTTGCTCCACCACTTTGAGCGAAATCAGTTCCTCCACCGCCTGTGGACCGTACCAGGCTTCCAGCGTTTTCAGCAGATCGTCGCGCGTGATGACCGAATTGCCCACCCGTCCGACCACAGTCTGGGCTCCAGATGCGGCGCTTTTGGTCGCAGCCGGTTTCTGTGCAGGCTTGGGCGCAGCTGCAGGCTTCTGTGCGGTGGACTTTGCCTGCGCCCAGGCACCAGCGACCACCGATAGAGATACCGAGACGGTTACGATGCCATTCAGCCAGATTCTGTTCATGGCTCCTCCTCACTTTTTGGATGCATACCATGTTTCGTTACGCAAAGGCGGTCTCCCTTTGTGCCCTCCTCAGAAGGTGGTCGTGCTGCTGAAGGTGAAATTCTCCACCACCATCGGCGGCACGAGCATACTGCCCTCCACCCGCTGCGGTGTACCCAGCAATCGCACGTTTTGCATCACCACCAGCGGGCTTTCGTTGAACCGCAGGTTCTTGACCGCGTGGGTGACCTTACCACCCTGTATCCGGTAGACCCCATCGCGCGTCATACCGGTCAGCAGCAGCTGCATGGGGTCTACGTAACGGATATACCAGAAACGGGTGATGAGCAGCCCATCATCTACCTGTGCAATAAGATCCTGCAGCGAATGGCTTCCGCCCTGCAGGATGAGATTGGACGGATAGCCGGTGAAGGGCTTGCCCTGCTTCTGCGCCCAGTAGCGACTGTAAACCAGCGTTTTGAGAACACCGTTCTCTATCCACGTGACGTCCGGCGTGGGCATCCCGTCCTCAAAGAACGGTTCTGCAGGACATTCTGGATGCGTGGGCAGAGATTGCAGGGTTATCAGGGCATTGCCGACTGCGCTTCCCTCTTTGCCGGAGAACGCCGACCTTCCCTCGTCCGCTGCCTTAGCGTCCATGCTCCACGCCATATAGGCAAGCAGCTCCGCGACCGCCGCGGGCTCCAGGACCACGGTGTAATCGCCGGCGGAGACCTCCTGTGGATGGCGCGCTGCCTCCGCCTTGTCCGCTGCCCGCCGCGCAACTGCTTGCGGCACAATGGTAACCATATCCTCATGCGTCTGCTCCGCCCAGCCGCTGCCGTCTTCGGTCATCATCGTGCAGATGAGCGAAGCTTGCGTGGCGGTGTGGAAGCCGAACAGCCCACAGTTATTGGCAACGGCACTGACGTAAGTGTTGGTGGCGAAGCTGCCCGCCGTTTTCAGACCGCGCGCGTTCGCCTCGGCAATCACCTGACGCACCACACGGGCGCGGTCCTCGGGGGTGGCGTGTGCGGTACTGTCCGCGTACGCCGGCACCGGGCGATATACGGCAGGCTCCGGCGGGGGAAGAAACTCGGTATCGGGTTCCGCAACCCGCGCCATCTCCTCCGCGCGCTTCACCGCCTCGCGGATGGAATCGGTATCCAGACGGTTCGTGCTGCACCGTCCGACCTTGTTGCCATACGCGCACAGCACGCGCAGGGTGGTTTGCGCCTTCGCGACGTTTTGCGTAATCTCGTTGTTGGCATAGCGGGTAGACGCCTCGCGCGTGCCTGTCAGGTTCACCTGCACATGTTCCGCCTCGCTCAAGGCAAGCGCTTTCTCACAAATCTGTCGCGCTTCCTTCTCGTTCATCCGTCGCCTCCGTTTCGGGAATGCAAGCCTATTGTATCACGATGGAGCGCGGGCGGGCAAGAGAGACACGCATTGTCACCTGTTGCCCGCGACTTCCGACTGATCGGGCAGCATCTCATACCACAATGCCAGCACCTTTTGGGGTATAACAAAGAGGGAGAGGCAAAACGGTCATGAAGGTCACTCTACTCTACTACCCGGATTGCCCATCACATGAGCGGGCGATGGAACTGCTGCGCGAGGCGCTGGAGGCAGAGGGCGTGGACGCGGAGATAGAGGTCATCCGTATCGAGACAGAGGAAGAGGCGGAGCGACATCGCTTCATCGGCTCGCCGACCATCCGCTTCAACGGAGTGGAGGTCGACCCGCAGCCCCATCTGCCCTACCGCCTCACCTGCCGCACCTTCCGGCACGAGGACGGCAGGCTTTCCCCCCTTCCGTCGCGAATGATGCTTCGGGAAGTCATTCGTCAAGTCAAACAGGAGGAGGACAAGACACATGGCGCTGGAGCTGGGTAAACCCATCGTGGACTTCGCCCTGCCGGGCGTGGACGGCAAGACCTATTCCCCTGCCGACTTTGCCGACAAGCCGGTGCTGGTGGTGGTGTTCTGGTGCAACCACTGTCCGTATGTGAAAGCCTATGAAGACCGCACCATCGCGCTGGCGAAGGAGTTTGCAGACAAAGTGGCGTTCGTAGCCATCAACGCGAACGACGCGGTGAAGTATCCTGAGGACAGCTTCGAACACATGCAGCAGAGGGCAAAGGAGAAAGGCTATCCCTTCCCCTACTTGCACGACGAGTCGCAGGAAATCGCCCGCGCCTACGGGGCAACGCGCACGCCGGAGTTCTTCGTGTTCGACTCGAATCGCGTGCTGCGCTACCACGGACGACTGGACGACAACTGGGAGAACCCTGCTGACGTGAAGGAGCAGTATCTCCGCGACGCCCTGAACGCCCTTTTGAACGGTCAGGAACCGCCGGTCAAAGAGACCGAGCCGGTGGGCTGCACGGTAAAGTGGAAGTGAACGCGAGCCGGTGAGGAGCGTTCCTCACCGGCTTTTCCTCGGTTACGGAGTAACCTCCACCCATTGCTTGCTGCGGTGGCTGGCGAGCACCGCGTCGACGATTGCCATCTCGATGTGCCCGTCCTCGAAGGTGCTGAAGTCCCACTCGCTGCTCCCTTCGGCAATCGCCGAGTATACGCGCCACAGGAAGTTCTTCAGCCCATCGGGGTAGCCCTCTGGATGCCCGCCCGGATAGTGCGCAAAGGGACGTGCGTCGGGCGTCAACAGCGACGGGTCACGCATCACAATCTCGTTTGCCTTCTCGCGGTAGCCCACCCATAACTCGTCCGGTCGCTCCTGGTCCCACACCAGCGAGCACTTGCTGCCGGAGATTTCGTAGAACATGCGGTTCTTGCGCCCGGCAAAGCATTGCGACACGGTGAACGAGCCCACCGCGCCGTTCTCAAACTCGAAGGCGACCGTCGCGTAGTCTTCGGTGTGGATGGGTACCGGCTCGTAGTCTTCCGGCTGCAACACCTTGCCCGCGTAGGTCTCCAGCTCCTTCTTGGGCTTCATGCGGGTCTTGTGGATGGTGTGCAGATGCGCATATACCCGCTTAATCTTCAGCCCGGTGACATACTGCACGCAGTCGCACCAGTGCGAGCCCACGTCCGCCACCGCCCGCGATTCGCCGCTCAGCTCGGGCACCAGACGCCAGTTCCAGTCGGTGGGCAGAAACAGCCAGTCCTGCGTGTACGAGCCGTTCGCGTGGTAGATTTCGCCCACGTCCCCGCGCTGCACCATTGAGCGGGCATGGCGCACCAGCGGGTAGTAGCGATAGATGAAGTTAATCGCGTGTACAACACCAGCTTTCTTCGCCATCTCCACCAGCTGGCGCGACTCGCTGGAGTTCATCGCCAGCGGTTTCTCGGAAATCACGTGCTTGCCCGCCTCGATAATCTTGCGGTTGACCTCAAAGTGCAGATTGTTGGGCGTGCAGTTGTGAACGACCTCGATCTCCCTGTCGTCGAGAAGGTCGTCGACGTTCCAGTAAACCCGATCGATGTTCAGCTGTGCCGCTTTCGCCTTCGCGGTCTCCTCGTCTTTCTCGCACAGCGCCACCATATCCACAAAACCCAGTCGGCGTGCGGCTTCCACGTGCGCCGGTCCGATAAAGCCCGTGCCGATAATCGCCGCTTTGACCTTGCGCATTCTCGCTCACCTCCTTCGTTACTCTGGTCAATGTATTCTGTACACCGAGTGTAACCTCCTTCTGCAGGAACCGGCTGCCTCCATGTGGAAAACTGAAGGCACTATGCGCGTGTCGTACGAAGCCTTCACGGTGCATAAGCGATTCCCGCTCACCATCAGTCGGGGCACCACTGCCCAGACAACCAATCTCTGGTTGCGCATCGAGGCGGACGGCATCGAGGGCTGGGGTGAAGCCTCGCCTTTCTCCATCGGTGCGTACCGCGAGAACACCGAACACCTGCTCGAAGCAGCCGGGCAGGTGGTTACCCTGCTGCAACCGCTGCATCCGCTCGAACGGCAGCATATCGAGCAGGTTTTGCAAACCCATGCCATACCGCACGCCTTGCGCGCAGCGGTCGACATTGCACTGCATGACTGGCTGGGCAAGCGGGTGGGGCTGCCCCTGTGGAGGCTCTGGGGGCTGCAGCGCGAGCGCATCGTGCCCACCACAGTGACCATCGGCATCAATCCCCCCAACGTGGCGCGTCAGCGCGTGCGCGACTGGCTCGCACTCACCGATGCGAAAGCGTTGAAGGTCAAGCTGGGCAGTCCGGACGGTATCGAGGCAGACCAGGCGATGTTCGAGGCGGTTCGGGAAGAGGCGCCCGAGGGAGTGACGCTGCGCGTGGACGCCAACGGCGGGTGGAGTCTGCCGGACGCCATCACCATGTGCCGTTGGCTGGCGGAGCGGGGCGTGGAGTACGTGGAGCAGCCGTTGCCAAAGGGTCAGGAAGACGCCCTCATGGAACTGTATCAGCAGTCTCCATTGCCTGTTTTTGTGGATGAGAGTTGTTTCCACAGTAAGGACGTAGCGCGGCTTGCCGACCGCGTACATGGAGTGAACATCAAGCTGATGAAGTGTGGAGGGCTGAGCGAAGCATACCGCATGGTGCATACGGCGCGGGCGTGCGGACTGCAGGTGATGTTTGGCTGCTATTCCGACAGCAGTCTTTCCATTACGGCTGCTGCGCACCTTTCGCCGCTGGCAGACCATCTGGACCTGGACAGCCACCTGAATCTCGTGGACGACCCCTTCGTGGGAGCAACATGGCAGGACGGTAGAGTCATGCCGAACAACCTGCCCGGCTTGGGGGTGCAACGCCGTGAGGATACTGCCTGAGCATCGCGTCGCCATCCTGCAGCACGGGGGCATCCGCGGGCAGTTCGGCAAGACGGGGCTGGCATTGCTACGCTACAGCGAAGCCCAAATAGTGGCGGTCATCGACGCGGAATGCGCTGGCGGTTCCATCCCGCAGTTAACCGGCATCCCCCGCGACGTGCCGATTGTGGCATCTCTGCGCGAGGCGTTACGCTACCAGCCGCAGATACTGGTCACCGGCATCGCACCACCTGGAGGCGCGCTCCCCCAAGCCTGGTGGCAGGAAGTGAAGGAAGCAGTAGCGGCGGGACTGTGCATCGTCAACGGACTGCACACCCCAATGGCAGATCACCCCGACATCCAGCCACAGCTGCGCGAAGGGCAGTGGGTCTGGGACATCCGTAAAGAACCGTCTGGCTTGCAGCTGGGCAGCGGCGCGGCGCGAGAACTGTCCTGCCTGCGCGTGCTGACCGTGGGCACCGACATGGCGATTGGGAAGATGTCGGCGGCGCTTGAACTACACCAGGCAGCAAAACGACGGGGACTGCGCTCGGCGTTTGTCGCATCGGGGCAGACGGGCATCATGATCGCTGGAGACGGCGTGCCGCTGGACGCCGTGCGAGTGGATTTTGCGGCAGGGGCGGTGGAAGCGGTCGTGCTGCGCTATGGGCGCGAGCATGAGATACTGTTTATCGAGGGGCAGGGTTCGCTGCTCAACCCTGCTTCCACGGCGACCCTACCTCTGATTCGCGGCTCACAACCCACGCACCAGATTCTGGTGCATCGCGCGGGGCAGACGCACATCCGCACTTATCCGCATGTGCCCATCCCGCCGCTCACCGAGGTGGTGCGCCTTTACGAAATGGTTGCTTCGGCAGGGGGTGCGTTCGCGCCTGCCCCCGTGGTGGGCATCGCGCTGAACACCGCACACCTGTCCGACACCGAGGCGCAAGCGGCGATTGCTCAGGTGGAGGCGGAAACGGGACTGCCCTGCACGGACGCCGTCCGCTACGGCGCAGAGAAACTGCTGGATGCGATGTTGAAGGGCTCAAAACCTGTCTGATAGTGTAGCAGCAGACTCCAGCCCGTGCGAATCAGTTCCTGTGTTAACCGGGTTCCTCTTGCATTAAAGCGTCCACCGATTCAGGAAGCCATGCACGCAGGAAATCAAAGCGATGAAAATCCTGTGGGTTGAATGTCAGCAAATGGCGTAATCCGTGCAGACGCATGATTGCCGCTAAGCGGGCGTCCCAAACCTGGCGACCGCTGACCCGGTAACGAGTAACAATGTTTCTCCACTCATCAAACAGGTCGGGGGTCTCGGTCAACAGGTTGTGCACAGAAAGGATCTGCTCAATGTCCATAGCCGCTCGCTCAGGGGTCAATCCCAATCCACCACGGGCTTCCGCGGGCCGGGTCGCAACCGCCCAGTACTCTTGCAGGCATTGCGGAGCGACACGAACGCTCCAGCCGGCTTTGACCAAACCTTCAATGGCTCTGACCGCCAGTGCATGTTTAGCATCAGTGACATGCCTTTCCCGCAGTAGAACCCCTGTGTCCAGCAGCACAGCTTTCATACCCGTTCCTCATACAGGTTTTCGCGCCGAAGGTCTTCGTCCGATAGGCTGGGGGCATCTACAGGATGGTCTTCAAAGTATTTCCATAGACGGTGGAGCCTTCGCAACTGTTCATCTGCTTCCACTTCTACCACAAGTCGGACCCGCGCACCAGCAGGCAGGTCCAGTGGTTCACTGGGTATCAGCACCTTCCCGTCATACTCGGCTTGAATCACCTTGACGGACATTCCTATCACCTCGCACTTCTATAGTAGCACACAAAGGTGACCGGGCTCAAGAAACCACCCCCTCCCACCGCCAACGGCGACAGGAGGGGCAGGTGATTACACCAGCGAGTTTTGCTTCGTAAACTCCACCAGCTCGTCCACCAGGCAGAACGCCAGTCCGGTCACCGTATCCGCTGCGCCGTAGTAGACGGCAATTCGTCCCGTAGCAGCATCTGCCAGCGCGGCGCACGGAAACACCACATTCGGCACATCGCCCACGCACTCGTACAGCTCCTGTGGGGAGATGATGTAGGGGGCAGTCCGGGCAATTACCTTCCAGGGTTTCTCCAAATCCAGCAGCGCCGCCCCCGCGCTGTACACAAAGCCGTTGCACGAGGTCAATACGCCGTGATAGATAAGCAACCAGCCTTCGGTCGTTTCGATAGGCACGGGACCTGCGCCGATTTTCGTGCTCTGCCATCCGCCCGCAGGCGCCATCACGAACCGATGGCATCCCCAGTGAATCATGTCGGGGCTTTCGCTATAGAACATGTCACCCCAAGGCGTGTGCCCGCGGTCGCTGGGACGGCTCAGCATGGCGTATTTGCCATTGATTTTGCGCGGGAACAGTACCCCGTTGCGGTTGTAGGGCAGGAAAGCGTTCTCCAGCTGGTGGAAGGTCTCGAAATCCTGCGTCCACGCCACGCCGATGGTGGGTCCGTGGTAGCCGTTGCACCACGTCACCCAGTAACGGTCTTCGATCCATACCACGCGCGGGTCGTAGCCATACTCCCAGCCCAGCTCCTGCGCCGCCTTCCCCACGAAGTGGATGCGTTCGGGGTTGATTTCCCAGTGGATGCCATCCTTGCTGCGCCCCGCGTGCAACTGCATGTAGCGGCGCATATCATCGCAGCGGAACACACCCCGAAACTCGCCCTGATACGGCACCACCGCGCTATTGAAGATGCTGTTGGAAGTGGGCAGCAGGTTGCGAGGGATAATCGGATTTTTGCTGTAGCGCCACATGACCCCGGAATAGCCTTTGGGCTTGTCTTCCCACGGGATGTTCGGCAGGTTCTCTCCGATGATCCTAACCGCCATGGCTCGTCCTCCCTGTGCAATGTTTGCGTCACATGACTCTTACACAAGGAGGAAAACACTTCCTGCCTGCGGGTACAGCTACCAGTCCTGCGTGATGGGCTTGTTCCAGTTCGGATGCCACTCGGGCATATCCCGCTTCCAGTTGCGGTAGTAGATGCCACCCAGCGGCGCCCAGCGGGCATGACCATCCGCAAACACCATGTTGATACCCCCGCCGTGCCAGTCTGTGCGCTTCGTGCAGTC